>CAYMHE010000024.1:0-32791 GCA_964390175.1 uncultured Paludibacter sp. | reverse complement strand
TTTGTTAGTTCTATCTGAATTCTGTAGACAATTTACAATAAGAAGTAGAAGCCATCGTTATAAACAGATTTGAAAAATATAAAGGATATATACGATAGCTTTGTTTTTTTGTGTTCTTTTCTGTATTAATATGCATTCTTAATTATTTTTTAATTGAAATATTGTAGTATTTTTTATAGGATATTGTTGAATATGAAAAAAAGCTGTATATTCACATTTTATTTGAAAGCATAAAAAAAGCTTTCTGTCATTACTTGTAAAAGTTGTTTGT
Source organism: uncultured Paludibacter sp. (assembly GCA_964390175.1). Classification (GTDB taxonomy): domain Bacteria; phylum Bacteroidota; class Bacteroidia; order Bacteroidales; family Paludibacteraceae; genus Paludibacter. The sequence goes on along the minus strand of CAYMHE010000024.1, from coordinate 32,520 downwards.
TGTAAGCTTTTATTGATTTTAAATGACAATTAATTAGTAACTTACCTGATGCTTTGTATATTCTGTTGGTTTTGATAGAGGGAGAAGTTTTAAACAATTTGCAAGTTGATGCGATGCTGAAAAATTGCATTTCTTTAATTTGTATTGTCGAAAATGATGTAGCAAAAAATACAAATTTTATAAATAAATATTTGTAGATTTGCGAATAAAATGAGTTTTTTCAAAAAAACCAGGGTATAATGTTCAGTAAAAGTTTGGGTAATATATATTTAGTGCGTACTTCAGCATACAAAATAATTCCAATATTATTTGTTTTGTTGGTAGGTTGTTCCCTGTTGCCCAACGACTTGAAAACAGCTGAAACAGCCCTTCAAACAAATCCCGACTCCGCTCTTTCTATCCTGAAAAAGATGAACCCTTCTAATTTTATTTCTGATGCTGACCGGGCTCTGTATGGTTTGCTGTATTTTGAAGCACTCGATAACACAAAGGGTGATTTAAAACCGGATTCTTTGATCGATTTTTCTTTGAGCTACTACCTGCGTTCCAATAATAATGTTCGCCTTGCAAAAAGTTATTTTTATAAAGCAAAAACCCTAAAGGTGGATCAACGTTTCGATGATGCTACGGTGTTGTACCTGAAAGCCATTGATTTAGTGAAGAGCACTGACGAAAACTTGCTTTTGGGGAAAATTTACTCCGATATCGGCGATATTTGTTCTATCCAAAAAGACTACAAGGAATCGCTCAATAAGTACAAAACCTCCATTAGTTTCTTTCAACGTTCAGGTGATTCCATTGAAATTAGTTATAGTCTGACCTCCACTGGTAGGGTTTATCGGTTTATGAAAGAATACGATACGGCTCTAAAGTATTATAATCAGGCATTGCATTATACAAAAGATTCTTTGTCCAATGGCCTGGCTTATCAGGAAATGGGGATTAATTACTTTATGGCTAAAAAATATGACCTGGCACAACATTATTTACGTGAGAGTTTAATTTATCCCTATACAAACAATAATTATGCGATTAGAAATTTTATTTTAGCTGATCTTTTCTTTGAAAAACAGCAATATGATTCAGCAGCACTTTATGCAACAACAGCCTTGAAATATCCTTCTACTTTTTTTATTCAACGAGATTGTTATCGAATTCTTGTAAATACCGAATACGGGAGGGGTGATTTTAAACAAATGGCCGCTTATATGACAAAATACCAGGACTGCACCGACTCTGTAAGAAAAATAGAAACGCAAACCAAATCAACGGTATTGGAGGATTTATATCAAACTACCGACAAAGTTGGGGAAACAAGGAGGTATTTGTTGTTGTCAGGTTTTATTATTGCGCTTATTGCAGCCTTGAGTGCGTTTGTAGTGTACAGGTTGAGGTTGCGTAACAAGGGCAAGGACGATGAGCTGAAGCAGGTTGAAAAAACGCTTTCCAAAAAACAGGAGTTGTTGCGAGAAAACCTGCTGCAAAAAATAGAAGAAACCCGTACCCTCCAGATGGTTGTCTATAAAAAATCGTCCATAAAAGAAAGAGAGGAAATGGATAAGGAAATGTATCGTAATATTCTGCATGTAGAGGATCGACAAGCTTTTGCGCGATTGATGGATAAAACTTTTAATAATGTATTTAGCAATCTGGAAACCCGCTTCCCTGAACTTACATACAAAGAGCTTATTTGGTGTTGTGCGTTCTTGTTGGGTTTGCCAAACAATGAAATAGCATTGATACTCGATAGTCAACCTGCGAGTCTGTATAAAATGAAACAAAGGATAGGACAGAAAATGAATCTGGCCAGTACGCGCGACCTACCACAAATGCTTTCCGACCTTTCGGAAAAATAACGCGGCTTCCCCGGTATAAACTGATACGGGATTCTCTTTCAGCGTTCCAACTAACTTCTCTGGTTATAGAAGCAAAAAATTGACTGCTGCATCAACTTTTCTATAAGCAAATAAATATTGTTGTGATGCAAGAAATGTTTCAGTTGAATTCACAATTGATCTGCTTTTTTTGTAATAAGTAAGCCGACAAATATAGTGTTGTATTTTGCGCTCGTAAAATTATATTGTATTTGTTTTACTACAATAATATTTTTTCACGACTTCGGTTCTTTCATTTTTCATATTTTCGAATCGTTACATTTTTGGTTGAAGTGACGATTTGTGGTTACTCATGTTTCTTCTTTTTTTTGTGTTTCTTCACGTCTGCAGTCTGCTCTTTTCTGCTTGAACTTTATGTTTTGATACCTTCTCTCCTGATTTCAGCTTTTTCGAAAAAGGCCAAGTGCACCTGCTCAATTCTGCCTGGTTTTCGCACTTTTTTTATAGTTAAAAATAGTTTGTCCTAATTTTTTTCTGTTGTCATATTTTAAACTACAGATAATCAGTGGGGTTCGAAAGTGACTTGTCCTACTTTTTATTGGCCGAAAATTTGGATGTCGCTTCAATAGTATATAATTTAGCAACTACAAAAATCTCATTTTTATATTTTCATTAAGTCAAACAATGTAATCTCATTTTTTATGAAAAGAATTAACGTTAAGTATTTAGGTTCACTTTTATTATTTTTCTTATTAGCGGCATCGCAGTTTGTGTTTGCTGATTTTCCACTTCGGAGAGATGACTCAGATCCGGGAACTGTTACTTTAGGAACATTAAGAGCTCCTGCAAGAGCCAAAGTAGTTATCCCTGTAACAATGGATGTGGTGAATGGAGAGTTGGCAATTTTCTTCAATAACTCAGTAGGAACTGCGTACATTTCAATACAGGATGCTAACGGCAATATCGTAGCAACTGATGTGTTGGATACAAATGCATCTACCGAATTCTTCATCCCATTGGATGAACTTGAAGCAGGAACCTACACTTTAAGGGTGTCGTATGGTACTACCAAATTAATTGGTGAGTTTGTTTATTAATTGCTTGATTTTTTACAACGAGTTGAACCTTGGTTCGGCTCGTTGTAAAATTCATTACAAAATGCAGTATTTCTTTAATATACAAAATGCGTTGCGCATATCATAACACCATTTCATTCTGTGGTTGGTTAGGCCAAATGAAATACTGTCATGATAATGAATGATACTAAAAAATTGAAATATGCAATTTGTTTTAATACAATGCTTATTTAAACTATAAAAATAAAGTTTTATGAAAAATACTATAAAAATACGTTTAACGGAAAATAAACCAAGGTTTTACGATCCTAACAGATACACTGCAGAAGTTGTAATGAATGATAGTCTTTCATTGAACGATATAGTGGATGAAATGATAAAAGATGGTTCGAGTGTCGACAAAAATACAATATTGGCGGTGATTGATCAGTTCAATAAAAAAACCACTGATCTTTCTTTGTCGGGAAACAGTGTAAATACGGGTCTGCTTACCATGCGCCCTATTGTAAAAGGTCCGTTTTTCGATGGAAAATACATTGCGGACATTGTTGTCCTTCAAAGTTCAGAGTTGCGTCAGGCTATATCTGAAACAGCTGTTGAGATTATAAATAAAGATGAGATTGCAGAAAGAGAATCAGAATTATCCCAAACCGAAGACTTGAAAAAGGAGTCAGGAAATAGCTATCTTGGCGTTTCAAATGACGATCCTGCTTGTGGAGCTGCATTTCGTGCCTGGTTGTACCGGAGCTGAGAATGATGGGCTGTGTAGCGTGAATTTGTTTTATATAAAAGAGAAGGAAGTTGGTTACTGGTTCCCAATTTCCTTTTTTTATTCTGAATTCTTCTGATTTTAGCTCAGTAGATATTTACTCAAAACTAAGGTAAGGCTCAATTTTACCAACAGTTTCAGAGCTTAGCTCATTGATGTTCCGCAATTCCTGAATACCCTGGAGTTTGCCTTTTCGTCGGCGATATTCGTAAATTGCCTTGGATTCGTAAAAGTTGAGGTATGGATGCACGTTCAGCCGTTCTGTACTGGCCGTGTTTACCTTGATTTTTTGTACAAGGGCTGTGTTTATATGGCAATACGGACTTATTTTGTTGAAATTCTGATCAGTCATGCCATAAAGCTCATGTAGTTGATCTATGTTTACAAATCCTCCGGTTTGCTGACGGAAACGCACGATTGCTTTAGCATAAAATCGTCCGATGCCTACCACTTTCATCAATTCTGTGGTGTCTGCCGAATTTAATTCTACAATTACATGGGCGTTTTCGGTTTTTACTATGCTCCTGAGCGTATCTTTTCTGCCTGCTAAGGTTGGAGTTATTTCAATGTAAGGTTCAAGTTCGCTGAACTTTTCCGGTGTCAATCCATAAACTTTAGCAAAACTTTCCTTTGTTTTGAAAACTCCTCCTTTCCTTCTGAATTTAAGGATGTTTGAAGCAATATAATTTTTGATGCCGAGATTTGTGAGTGTAACGGAATCGGCTTTATTCGGGTCGAACTTAAAAAGCGAATATGTGTTAGAGTTTTTTTGATGAAAGTACTTCTGGTTGTACTCTTTCTTGTATTTTTCTGACCATGCTATCTGGCGTAAACTATCACGCGAAACCATGGCACGCTGAAAGTCGTGTGCTTCGTTCAAAAAATCAGTACCATTCGGTGCTTTCTTTGAATAAAATAAAGGAAGTAGAACATTTAGTGCAACTGTACACAGAATCAACCCAATCAAAATTATAATACCTGTACGTTGCCCCCGGGAAAAATAAAAGAAATCTTTCCACATAGCCAAACAGATTTATATAAATAAAAGTACTATCCTTCGTAATCGACGGCCGCGCGTGCTGTGCGTACTTTCCCAATGTAAGCAGCTACCCTTTTGTGTTCGGGGTGTACCTGGTAAGTGTCAAGATCGGCCATAGTTTTAAATTCTGAATATAAAGCAATATCGTAGTCGCCTGCTGGTGCATCCGGTAAATGGATACCTACCTCGATTTTTACAATTTCAGGAATCAGGTGTTTCAGGTTCTCAAGTTCGGTCTTGATAATCACTGCATTTTCAGCTTTTGTTTTTCCTTCGGCGTTTTCGGCGAGTCCAAAAAATACAATATGTTTAATCATCGTTGTTTTGTTTTTAATAATGGACAAAGATATAAGAATAAAAATAAAAAAACAAAAAATGACGCACTTAAGTAGTTTTTGATTTGATAATGTCGCATTTACCACCTGATGAATGACGATAGAGAAAGCGCATAATTAGCAAATGAGGCTTCGGTTGCGGGGTTGAGTTATTTGCAAATCACTTTGTAACTTTTGTTGTTGATGCGCAGAAAATAAATTCCCTGACGTGTCGGGATAAAGAAGCGTCCCTGTACAAGATTTCCACTCCAAACCACTTCGCCCGTAAGGGCAAAAAGCTTTACATTGCTTGTTGCCTTAGGAAGAACAATAAAAATGCCTTCAGCTGTAGTGGAATAAGTGATACCATCGGCAATGGACTGGACATTATTGCCTGAAGGTGCTTCCGTGTCTGCTTTGTTCCAATTGTTTTCGGGTTTTCCTACCGCCGTGCGAGGGTCGCCCGGATTTTTACCATCGGCAAAAATACAGGCAAAAAATAGTAAATTAAACAACCCTACAGCAATAATACGTTTCATATCGGTTTTAATAAAATATGTCAGGACTCGTGTCGCATCAATTTCGGATAATCTATTGTGTAATGTAAGCCACGGCTTTCTTTTCGTCGAAGTGCATGCTTGATGATCAGATAAGCCACGCTTATTACGTTTCGTAATTCACAAATCTCGCGGGAAACAACTGAGCGTTCGAATAAATCTTCGGTTTCGCGGAAAAGAATCTCTAACCGGTTCATCGCGCGCTTTAACCGAAGGTTCGAACGTACAATCCCGACATAAGCATTCATGATTTGCTCCACCTCCCGAAAACTTTGTGTAATCAATACCATTTCCTCTGGCAATTTTGTTCCTTCATCGTTCCATTCGGGTATAAATTCATTATATTCGATTGTTTCAATGTGTTTTACCGCATCTTTTACAGCCGAATCGGCATATACAATAGCTTCAAGTAATGAATTGGAAGCCAAACGATTTGCGCCATGTAATCCTGTGCATGTACATTCGCCGGCGGCATACAAATGATTGATAGATGTACGAGCATTTAAGTCAACAACTATGCCACCACAGAGATAATGCTGGATGGGCGACACAGGAATCATATCTTTTGTGATATCAATACCCAGTTCTAAACATTTTTTATAGATATTAGGGAAATGTTTCTTTGTTTCTTCGGCATCCTTGTGAGTTACATCAAGGTATACAAATTCATGGCCACGTATCTTCATTTCGTTGTCGATGGCACGGGCTACAATGTCCCGTGGAGCAAGCGAGCCGCGTTCATCATACTTTTGCATAAATTCTCGTCCATCCTTGCATCGCAATATGGCTCCATAGCCACGAATGGCTTCAGTGATAAGATATGTGGGGCGCGCACCGGGCTGATACAGTCCGGTAGGATGAAACTGAACAAACTCCATGTCGGCAATCACGGCGCGGGCACGTTGAGCCATGGCAATGCCATCGCCTGTAGCTATGCCGGGATTGGTGGTAGTTGCATACACGGTTCCAATGCCACCGGTAGCAAGTAAAGTGGTCTTCGCCAGAAAAGTATGAATATGATTTGTTTGCTGATTCAGCACATAAGCGCCGTAACATTCGATATTGGGTGTATGCTGAGTGACAACCTCGCCCAAATGGTGCTGCGTCAGAATTTCGATGGCGAAATAATTTTCAAATATCTCAATATTTGGATGATTTTTTACCTTACGCACCATGCTTTGTTGAATTTCAAAGCCTGTATTGTCCTTATGATGTAGAATGCGGTGTTCTGAGTGACCTCCCTCGCGATGCAAATCAAATTTTCCGTCGTCTGTTCTATCAAAATCTACTCCCCAACTCAACAATTCTTTGATTTGATCAGGCGCCTCACGTATTACTTTTTCTACAGCCGCAAGGTTGCAATGCCCATCACCCGCAATCAGTGTGTCCTGAATATGTTTCTCAAAACTGTCGGGCTCGTAAGTCACAGCTGCAATCCCACCCTGTGCATACGAAGTATTCGACTCTTCGAGGGTTGTTTTACACAATAAAGCTACTTTACCATACGGTGCGGCTTTCAGGGCAAAACTAATACCCGCCATTCCGCTTCCAATGACCAAAAAATCAAATTTACGTGTCATTTTTTTTTAATTTTAAAATCCAAAAAACAAAGATTGTTTAAGGCTCAGAGCTGTTTTGGAAACCCTCAGGCTATTACAAATCTTAAATGTGTTTTATGTAAACCCTTCTTTTTTTATGGTTTACATATTCGAAACTGCCCCACTGTGAAGACATGCGGGTATTGGTTTCGAGTTCGGGATTTGATTCGGCAAATTTATAGCCATTCTTTGCTGCATTGGGCATGATGTCGGCAAAGATAACCGAAGTCAGCCCCCTGCTTTGATAATCAGGATGAACAGCTATAAGGTACAAGTCGATTAAATCGTTTTTCTTTAATGCTCTTAGCATATAAAACCAACCCAGCGGGAAAAGCCTTCCTTTGGCTTTTTGAAGTGCTTTTGTGAAACTGGGCATAGCAATACCCAGACCAACAACATCGTCTTTTTCATCAACAACAATTGAAATTGTGTCGAGTCTAAAGAAGCTGAAATACAGTTTGATATAAAAATGGATCTGTTTCTCGTTTAGTTTTGTAAATCCATACAAATGTGAGTAGCATAAATTGAGTAAATCGAAAATCTTATGGGCATAATTATCGACCACTTCCTTGCGTGACTTAAATTTCTTGGACGTCACATTGAATTTCTGCTTTACTATCTCCGCAATACGAAAATACTTTTCCGGAAAAACTTCGGGCACTGTGATTAAATATTCTTTCCAGTCGATATCTTTTACATAACCATTTCGTTCAATGTGTTCAGGGTAATATGGGTAGTTGTAAATAGTCGCCAGTGTGCCCGGTTTATCGTAACCCTCGATGAGCGTGCCTTCATGGTCAAAATCGGTAAAGCCTAATGGACCATGTATTGCAGTCATTCCTTTTGATTTTGCCCACTGCTCGGCGGCGGCAAACAAGGCATCAACTACTTCAGCATCGTCAATAAAATCGATCCAGCCAAAACGAGCATTTTTTTCGTTCCAGGTTTTATTGGAAACCGGATTTATGATTCCCGCAATGCGACCAACAATTTTATTGTTTTTGTAAGCTAAGAAATAAGCTGTTTCACAAAATTCAAGCGCTGGATTAATGCCCTTTGTGAGGTTAAGTGAATCGTCCATTAATAACGGAGGTGCAGCAAACTCACAGTTTTTATATAAATCTATACCAAAACGAATGAATTTTTTTAATTCTTTTTTTGACTGAACCTCTTTTATTTCTACTCCCATAAATATGTGTTTTTCATCTGTTTTTATTTCAAAATCCTGACAAAATAACGGAAAAAAAATACCACAGCCAACAAATCATTTTGTTTTTTGAAATTCAAAAATGTATCTTGCTGAAATACTGATGTCTGTGTAAAGTTAAATTTGGTTTCGTTTTCTGAATTACAAATAAAGTTATGGCTGAAAGCGTATGTTTATTTATTGTCAGTTAACCTAAAACAGTAACTTTAAAAACTTTTTTCTAGTATAAAACTTTGTTGTGATTTTGATTTTTATCTTTTGATTAATAATACCACGTTTTCAACATGATGTGTGTGTGGAAACATGTCCACAGGTTGAACAGCCTCAACTTTGTAGGCTGTGTCGAGCAGGCTTAAGTCGCGGGCCTGAGTGGCCGGATTGCAGCTTACATATACAATGCGTTTGGGCTCGGCAAGCAAAATAGCATTGATCACATCGTCGTGCATTCCGGCACGCGGTGGGTCTGTAATGATAACATCGGGTTTCCCGTTTTTTTCAATGAAAGCAGCAGTCAGAATGTCTTTCATGTCTCCTGCAAAAAATAAAGTATTATCAATATTATTCAGTTTCGAATTAATCACAGCGTCTTCAATGGCTTCAGGCACATATTCGATACCCACTACAAAACGGGCTTGATGTGCCACAAAGTTGGCAATAGTGCCGGTGCCGGTGTAAAGATCGTAAACCAGTTCGTCTCCGGTAAGTCCTGCTAAATTACGGACTACTTTATACAGCTCGTAAGCCTGCTCCGAATTTGTTTGATAAAAGGATTTCGGACCAATTTTGAATTGCAGTCCTTCCATTGCCTCGTAAATACATTCGGTGCCTTTGAACAATAAGATTTCCTGATCGGTAATCGTATCGTTGGCTTTGGAGTTTATAACGTAAAGTAAAGAAGTAATTTGAGGAAACGTATCAGCAATGTGCTGAAGAAGTGCATTTTGTGCATCTATGTCTTCGTAAAAGAAAACCATTATCACCATTAATTCGCCTGTGGAAGTGGTGCGTACCATCATGGTGCGAAGAAATCCTTCCTGCGCCCGAAGATCGAAAAAAGTGAGTTTTTTCTCGAGCGCATAACGGCGTACTTCATTTCTTATTTCATTCGAATCGTCGGTCTGTAGCCAGCATTTGTTGATGTCGAGCACCTTATCGAATTGTCCGGGAATGTGAAATCCAACGGCATTCATGGTGTCGAATACTTTTCCGTCAGCAATTTCTTCGTTAGTACGCCAGCGTTTATTCGAGAAAGTGAATTCAAGTTTATTGCGATAGAACTCGGTTTTTTTTGCTCCAAGTATAGGCGTAATTTCGGGTAAGGCTATTTTACCAATGCGAGTCAGATGGTCAACTACCTGTTTCTGTTTGTATCGGATTTGTTCGGCATAAGGTAGAATCTGCCATTTGCACCCACCGCAGATGCCATAATGTTCACATACAGCTTCGGTACGTTTTTCCGAAAAACTATGAAAATGAATGGGACGTGCTTCCATAAAGTGACTTTTTTTGCGCGTCACCTGTAAGTCGACCACATCGCCGGGAACAACAAAAGGGACAAAGACAACTATATCGTTGACTTTGGCTATGGCTTTGCCTTCGGCTGCAATATCGGTGATTGTAATGTCTGTGAAAATAGGATGTGGTTTTTTACTTTTAGCCATACAAGTTGTTTTGATCGTTTTAAATAGACAGCTTTCTTTTGCTGGGAAAACGGTCCGGATTTAGCCTACAAAAGTACTACTTTTTAGCGTAAATTGCTGCATAATGTAGTAATTTCAGGATGTTGAACGGATGTTGCATGTCGCAAATCAGATCTTTACGATCGTAGTTGTCGGGTATAAACACTCCCCGGGTGTGTTTTGAAGTACGCATTAGCTGATCAATACAAATTAAACCACTGCCCACTACCAAGACAACAAAGTGTCGGAATTTTTTTTTATTTTCGGGCGGAAATGCAACTTGTTCTAAAAGGTCAAAGATTTTTTTAAGTTGAGTTTCGTAAATTTGTCTGAGCTGACTGATGTCTGTTTCGGTGGTAGCAAGTGTTTGCACTCCGGATTTATGATCTTTGTAAACATCGAAAATGTCGTTTTCAAGTTGTCCTATCGCTCCCAGGTTGTATATCAGATTGTATTCTGTTTCGGGAATTTCGCCACCGAAACCACAGCGATAAAGTGGCATGGAAACGCCACCTTTTTCAAAAGTAATCTGCTTTATTTCGTCTCGTGTCAATCCTGGTGAGTTTTGCCGAAGACTCATTAACTGAGCTTCGTATACTTTTGCTGCATAGGTTTTTATTAGCTCAGGCTTGTCGGAATTTTCAAGTCCAAGTGTGTATAATTTCACCAATAGTTTTTCATTTATATTAGCAGCGTTTTTCTCCGAAGGATGCTGAAGTAATTGATAGATATAGTCGGGAGATAGGTTTTTGCGGTCGAATAAATCGTCGAACAAGCCGGTGATACCACCCAAACACGTCACCGACATTCTTTCTTTTTCTGTCATTGGTTTGCCGCGCAGTGAACAAAAGGCTTCTCCTAACACAGCAGGAATGGCAAGTCCATATAAATTTATTTTTTTGAAATCGTCGGTATCCATGCTGCCATCGTTACGGTTTTGGGCATTATCAAGCAGGGGCTTGAGTTCAAGTGCCATGAATTTTCGCTGGCGTTTTAACTGACGCGCAACAATGAGATAGTAAATGAACGATCTTATAAATCCCGATAAGTAGGTCAACATGCTTCTGACTTAATGTTTGTTGGAACCATTTTTGCAAAAATAATAATTTTTTATCAAATAAGTATTGAATGAGAATTTATTAGTTAACAATCAGTAAAATAAGTAATCCACAAAGCTCAGCTTCATATATAAACAAACCAAAAAAATATGCGATGGCGACAAATTTTTAGTACCTTTGCAGTCGTATGTTTATTAAAAAATAGCAAATGGAACAGAAAAGTTCGCCCATTGCGTTGGGTACAGAAGACATAGGGAAGTTGCTTCTGCAATATGCAATTCCTGCCATTATAGCCATGACGGCTTCGTCGATATACCATATTACCGACAGCATTTTTATTGGGCATGGGGTTGGTGCATTGGCCATTTCGGGTTTGGCGCTTACTTTTCCGCTTATGAACCTCGCAGCAGCTTTCGGGTCGTTAGTGGGAGCAGGAGGTGCGGCGCTTATGTCAATGCGGCTTGGTCAGAAAGACTACCTGTCGTCGAACAAAATTCTTGGAAATGTTTTTCTCCTCAATATTATTATCGGGATTTCGTTCACAATTGTTGTGCTTGCATTTCTCGATCCCATTCTTTATTTCTTCGGAGCCAGCGAGGCCACACTACCGTATGCTCATGAATATATGGTGGTTATCCTGCTTGGAAATGTAATTACGCATTTATACATGGGGCTCAATGCCTTACTGCGATCTACCGGAAATCCTCAAAAATCAATGTATGCCACTCTGTTTTCGGTACTTATTAATATAGTACTGAACCCCTTATTTATATTTGGTTTTAAATGGGGAATACAGGGAAGTGCATTTGCTACAATTATTGCTCAAACGATAATGCTTATTTGGCAAATTAAGATTTTTAGCAATAAAAACCAGTTTATTCATTTCAAGAAAGAGTTTTTCAGATTACAACGAAAAATTGTGGCCGATATACTCTCCATAGGCTTATCTCCTTTTTTAATGAATGCAGCTTCTTGCATTATTGTTGTTGTTATCAATCAGGGACTTATTCGTTATGGCGGCGATTTATCAGTAGGGGCTTATGGTATTGTGAACCGGGTTATTTTCTTTTTTGCAATGATAGTAATGGGATTCAATCAGGGGATGCAACCTATAGCGGGATACAATTATGGCGCCGGGCAATATGGACGCGTATCCGAAGTGTTGAAAAAAACCATCATTATGGCTACAGCAGTAGTGGTTGTGGGATTCATTATCGGGCAGCTTTTTCCGCATGCAGTGGCTTCTGCTTTTACCGACGATAAAGAGCTAATTGATCGTTCGGTCGAAGGTTTGAGGATTGTGCTACTGTTCTTTCCAGTAATTGGTTTTCAAATGGTTACCAGTAACTTCTTTCAGAGTATTGGTATGGCAGGGAAAGCTATTTTTCTTTCGCTTACCAGGCAATTAATATTTTTATTGCCAGCACTTCTGATTCTACCTTTGTTTTTTGGAGTAAAAGGCATTTGGTACAGTATGCCTGTGGCCGATTTTGCATCAACCATTATAGCGGCTTTTATGTTGGCGTCACAATTTCGCTCGCTTAAAGCTCCGAAATAATTTTACTTTTCACATAACTTTATATCAGTATAAAAATAGTATGAATGAAAATTTTGTAATTAACATTGGTCGCCAGTTAGGAAGTGGAGGCCACGAGGTGGGACTCCTTTTAGCAGCGGCGCTAAACATTGATTTTTACGACAAAGAATTGATAGAAATGGCTTCGGAGAAAAGTGGTCTGGCAAAAGGTTTGTTCGAAAAAATGGACGAAAAAACAGGTCGGAGCATGATTCACGGCATTTTTAGCATGCACAGTGGCGTGAACAATGAAGTATATGTCGGCAATTATTTGTGTAACGAAACGCTGTTCAAGATTCAAAGCGATGTGATTCGTGAATTGGCCGAAAAAAAATCATGTCTTTTTGTGGGTCGATGCGCCGATTATATTTTGCGCGATAACGAGCGTGTTATTAATGTGTTTATCGCGGCCGACCCATCCGACAGGGTCAAAAGGGTTATGCAAAAACAAGGACTTACTGCCGAAAAAGCAGAAGAATTGATCGAAAAAACAGATAAGAAACGCTCGGGTTATTACAATTTTTACAGCAACAAAGAGTGGGGAGCAGCAGAGTCATATCATTTGTGCATTAATACATCGGCACTTGGTATCGAAGGAACTGTAAACCTTGTTCGCCACTTTGTGGAAGAAAAGCTAAAGCTAAAAGTGTGATAAAACTCACTCGTAAACGAATCAAAATCTTTTCTTTACTAACACTTTCAATCCGTCCGGTACCAGCTTAATGTGAATCTCTTTTCCTTCTTCGTATGGCTCTCCATCGTAATGAAAAGGTCCTGACTCTTCGCGATACAAAGTGATTTCGTCGGTGCGTAGAGTGGTCATAAAAATATCATTGTCGATTGTTTTTGTAAAAAGCTGAAGTGCCAGTGTTGGAATGGCTATCACCGGAAAGCGACTCATGATTGAAATATCTATTTTTCCGTCCTGTATGCTGGCTTGCGGCGCAATGTAGGCATTATTTCCCCATTGCGAAGCATTGGCAAAAGTCATTACAAAAGCCTTGGTTTTTAGGTCAATTCCTTTGCCTAGCAGATGATAGTTCTGCGATTTGTAATTGAAATAACCTGTAATCATTTTTTCGATATACGACATAATTCCACGACTTTTCCCTTTGGCAAATTCTGTACTTACGTAAGCATCAAAGCCAGTTCCACAAGTACAAAAGAAGGGTTGCTTATTTACAATTCCATAATCTATAAGAATACTTTCGGAATGATTGATTTGAGCTATTGCTTTGCGTGGACTCATGGGGATGTTAAGATGTCGGGCAAGTCCGTTCCCTGAGCCTATGGGTACAATGCCCAACGAGGCCGTTGAATGAATTAATTCCCGTGCCACTTCATTCACTGTTCCATCTCCTCCCACAGCCACTATGTAGTCATAACCCTTGCTCAGGTAAGTGCGTGCAAGTTCGCAGCCATGACCGCGATATTCGGTAAATAAAACAGTAATGTCAAATAAATTAGCATCTATTTCTTCGCTTATCATCAACGGAATTTCATCCTTTTTGATGGTACCGGAAATAGGGTTAATAATAAAAACAATTTTTTTCTTCATAACTTAACTGCTAACGATATCATTTCTCCAAAAGTGGCGCGAAAATAACAATAATTCTTCTATTATTAAAACTAACTAAAAATTATTGCTGAAATTAAGATTGAAAACTGATGTTGACTTATCTTAAATATGCTGACTATCAGATGACATTTTGCTTATCAAAAAAATATAGGGATTTAATTTCTTAAAAAAAGCGTCCAAAGCAATTGAACTTCGGACGCTTCGTTTTTTTCTCCTTTTTTTGAATTTATTTCGCCTGAAGATAATTGATCAAAGGATTTGCATACATTTCGAGTATTTTCTTTTTCAGAAAATCAAGATCTTTATTGATAAGGTCAATTTTTTGAATTTGTTTTTCGATATACGATTCAAAATCAAGTTTTTCCATCATTGTATATTCCTTTTCGAAACGTGTTGTTCCGTTCAAAAGATCGTAAGCTACCTTGTTTACAGCATAAATACTGTAATTCGAATGGATCCTACGGTCGATAAGCTGAGCAGTAAGCGTAATGAGTTCATTTTTGTTCTTGGTTGTGGCAGCCATCTCAGCGAGTTCTTTGTTGATATCTCCTGTAACGGAATATACGATCTTGCCTTTATAACCCATTACTCCGGTTTGCATATTTACCAGATCGTCCATATCCTGTTTCTTAAAATCCGGATTATCGCGTTTTTGTTGAAACTCTTTGGCTTTCAGAAAGTCGCAAGGATCATATTCGTACGAAATACTTAATGGGCAGATATTCAGTCGAGACAGGTTGGTTGCAAAATCCTCATCTCCACTCATGTTGAGCATCTTGAGCAAACTTTCCTGCGTACGGTCATTGGCATCTTTGGCTCGTCCTTCCCGTTGTGCTATCCAAATGGATTGCTGTTTTTCGTTAATTGTGTAAGCAATATAGGAGGAGAGGCGTTTGGAGCTTTCAAGATTTTGTCGGGGACTCAGGCCGCGTTTCACAACAAAACTCTTATTCACACGCACCAGTTCTTCAATCCATGGAAAAATAAGCAGATTGTCGCCAATGGCAATTTCTACGGTATCCATTCCCTGCTCAATTAATTTTGCACATAAAAATGCCGAATCAAGGATTATATCCCTGTGATTGGAAATGTAAAGATACGGTTTGGAAGTATCGATATTGTTCAGTCCCAAAATGTCAATGCCCTTGGTGAGGTTTGCTTCGAGGTTTTGCAAAAATGGATAAACGAGCGTTTTCTGAAACTCGTAATTTGTTTTAAATCCTGTCAGTCTTTGTTTTATCACATCTTTTGGCAATAAAGGATAGATGGTACTGAGCACTTTCATAAACTGTTTCTCATGGCTGAGTCGTTCCAACGCATCGGGAATCTCATCGTTGTTATAGCAACGTATTTCGTCAAATTCTGTATTCATGGCAATTATTGTATATTATAATTTCTATATTTTGATTTATTTCAATTCATTCATCAGAAAAGAAAGCTCAGATAAATAAAAATAACCGGCGCCGCTAACAGCATGCTGTCAAAGCGATCAAGCAGACCTCCATGGCCCGGAATGGCTGTACCTGAATCTTTTACTTGTAAAGTTCGCTTCATAAGTGACTCGATTAAGTCGCCAAAAGTTCCGAAAACGACGATTATCTCCGAAAAGATCAACCATTGGATCAACGATATTTCGGGAATGAACAATGAAAAAACATAGCCAGAAGCCAAAGCGGCCAGGGCACCACCAAAAAATCCTTCCCATGATTTTTTAGGCGAAATGCGTTCGAACAGGCGATGCTTACCGAAGGTAATGCCAAAAAGATATGCTCCGGTGTCATTCACCCAAATGGTAACGAAAACGGCAAGTAAAATCAACGGTTTGAACTGATCGGCATCAATAAAAGCAATAAAGTTAAGTAAAGAAAACGGTAAGGCTATAAATATTTGACCAAGAATAAAATAAGCCCAGTTGTGTATGGGATTTTTCTTTTTTAAGTACAATTCGGCAATTAATGCCAGCACTATATATAATCCATAAAACGAGAATACCGGATACCTTATTACATCAGCAGCATGCAAAAACGAAGTTAGAAAAAGAAGAACTGCTCCAACTACACCTAACCATGAATTTACTTCAACGGCTTCTTGGGTATTTACCAATTTGTAAAACTCCTTCACAGCCCAGCCTGTTATTATTGCAAATATTGCCGCAAATACATAAGCGTCGAGCAGTATCGACCCGATAATAATAGCTATAAAAAAAGCTCCACTCAGGGTTCGTTTAATAAAGTTATTCATGCGTAAAAAAATTATAATGCCACGTGAAACCTGTACTGCAAGAGCCGGATTGTTTCGTAAGTGATTTTAAATTATATGGTTAAATAAGGTTGCGTTTTTATTTGTTTGCTTTAAGCAATTGCATAATTTCATCCAGCTTGGGCGATAAAATTATCTCAGTGCGGCGATTCAATGCTCTTCCTTCGGCAGTCGCATTCGAGGCGCGAGGTGTAAACTCACCTTTTCCGGAGGCGGTTAAGCGCAACGGTGCAATTTTATAATCGTCCGTCAAAATATGAACTATCGAGATAGAACGGGCTACGCTTAAGTCCCAGTTGTCGCGATACAATGCAGTTTTAATCGGAATATTGTCAGTATGACCTTCCACAAGAATGTCGATATCTGCATTTTTGTTCAGCACTTCGGCAAGTAACTTGATGGCTTCGGAACCTTTTGTTTCTACAGTGGCGCTTCCCGATTTAAACAGCAATTTATCGGACATTGACACGTACACTTTGCCGTTTTTAATTTCTACCGAAAGTTCGTCGGACTTAAAGCCCAACAATGCATCCCGTAAAATGGAATTCAAACGGTTCGTGATAGAATCCTGGCGGGCAATCACTTTTTGCATATCGTTCAAAGCACTTTCACGTTCCTTTAATTGCTTTTCCTTGTTTGTTAATTCGTCCGATTTCTGTTTGAGTGTAAGGTTGAATTGTTCGGTTTGCGATAAGTTGGCATTCATCAAATCGTTATATTGTTGATCCAGTTGTCGGAATTTGATATCGGCATTCAAAATATTTTTATTCAAATCGGCAACATCGGCATTGAGTTCAGCAATTTTATTTTCTCTGATTGCCAGCGTTGAACATAAAGAATCACGTTCGTCGATAACAACTCTGAAAGTTTTGGGTACAAATAACTTTTTCGTTGGTTTTGGGTCGCCACATTTATATATTGGGCTACACGAAAACATCAACGAAAGAAGAATAAGAAGCGAAGCTGATACTTTTAAGGTTTTCATTTGATCTTAGTTGAATGATTAAAAAACTTCGGGAATAAAAAAGATTTTCCAAAACAAATATTTTGAAAGAAAATCATTGTTAATTGTTCGAAATAAACATGCACAAAGATAGCAAAAGTTTAGACTAATGAAAGGAAAACGACCAATTCTTTTGGTCCGTGAGCGCCAAGAACAAGTGTTTTTTCAATATCAGCCGTTCTGCTGGGGCCTGTGATTGTGGTAACTGTCGAAGGTAAGTTGTTTTTGTATTTTGATTGTACTGCAACGAGTGCATCTTCGGGAAATTGAACGAGCTGATCGGAATTGGCAAGTACAAGGTGAATCGGCGGGAAGACGTTCATTCTGCGTCCCGAATCGCCAGCCGAACTTACAATGACACTGCCGGTGCGCGCTACCAGGAATTCGCACGAAGTGATTCCTGCCTGCATTTCTGTGAAATCCGATACTTCGTTGCTACAATTGATGCCATTGTTTTTGAGGAAGTTCAGGATTTCTTTATCCTTGCAAAATATCGATGAAAGTTGTTTTTCCGAAATCAGATTTTTTAATTGTTGAATCAGCAATTTATTGTTGCTGCAAACAATGCATTTGCCATTAATTGCTTCAAGTTCTGATCGAAAGCAATTGATCATATCAGGCAAAACCGGTTGGTAAATGTTATCGTTACTTGCTTTATGAACAGAAATTGCAGCTACCCTTTTTCTTTTGGTAGCTGCAATTTTATTTAATATTTCAGTCCTTGATTGATCTGACATAGTGAGCGTTACAATTCTGTTGTAGTAATCTCTTTTTGTCCCTCTTCTGTTTTTTCCTCAGCAGGCTGGTTTTCTGCGGTAGAAGCAGCACCTAACTTCGGTGTTTCATCCAGAATGTCGGCTCCGCCATTTTGAGCCATTAACTCATCCTGTCGCGAAGTCCACTGACGTTTTCCGAATATTTTTTCAAGATCTTCTGAGAAAATAACTTCACGTTCAATAAGTAATTCGGCCAACGCGTTATGTCCGGCAGCATTCTCAATCAAAATCTGTTTTGCACGTTCGTACTCCTGCGCAACAATTCTTTTTGCTTCTTCGTCAATAAGTTCTGCTGTTTTTTCGCTGTATGGTTTTGTAAATCCATAATCAGAATTTCCCGATGAATCGTAATAACTCATGTTGGGCATGTTTTCACTCATTCCGAAATAAGCTACCATTGCATAAGCGCGTTTGGTGACGCGTTCGAGGTCATTGATGGCGCCGGTCGAAATTTGTTTCAGGAAGACTTCCTCAGCGGCGCGGCCTCCTAAAGTTGAGCACATCTCATCAAGGATATGATCTTTGTTTGTCAACTGACGTTCTTCGGGCAAATACCATGCTGCTCCAAGGGCTTCTCCACGAGGCACAATTGTTACCTTTACGAGTGGATTGGCGTGTTCTGTCATCCAGCTGATAGTGGCATGTCCGGCTTCGTGATAGGCTATTGATTTCTTTTCGGCAACGGTTGTTATTTTTGTCTTTTTCTCAAGTCCACCCACGATACGGTCGACAGCATCCATAAAGTCTTGTTTTTCGACAAAAGATTTGTTTTTTCGGGCTGCTATCAAAGCAGCTTCGTTACAAACATTGGCTATGTCGGCTCCCGAAAAACCCGGAGTTTGCTTTGCAAGGAAATTTACGTCGACAGTTTCGTTGATTTTTATCGGACGAAGGTGTACGTTGAAAATCTGCTTGCGTTCGTGTACATCGGGCAAATCCACATGTATCTGGCGATCGAATCGACCGGCACGCAATAAAGCTTTATCCAGAATGTCGGCGCGGTTGGTAGCAGCAAGAATAATGACTCCACTGTTCGATCCAAAACCGTCCATTTCTGTAAGTAATTGATTCAATGTATTTTCACGTTCGTCGTTGCTTCCCATATTTGGGTTTTTACCACGGGCACGTCCAACGGCATCAATTTCGTCGATAAAAATGATACAAGGCGATTTTTCTTTGGCCTGACGGAATAAATCCCGCACACGTGAAGCGCCTACCCCAACAAACATTTCAACAAAATCGGAACCCGACATTGAGAAGAAAGGCACATCGGCTTCTCCGGCTACAGCCTTGGCCAACAATGTTTTTCCTGTTCCTGGAGGGCCTACAAGCAAAGCTCCTTTCGGAATTTTACCTCCAAGTTCAGTGTATTTTGATGGATTTTTTAGAAATGCTACTATTTCCTCAATTTCTTGTTTGGCTCCCGCAAGTCCGGCTACATCTTTAAATGTAACTTTGTTTTCGGTGTTTCCTTTGTCAAATAATTGAGCTTTTGATTTTCCTACGTTAAAAATACCGCCGCTTCCGCCACCCATTTGACCTGACATTCTGCGGTTCATAAAAACGAAGAACAGAATCAGCAAAAGGAATGGAAGTATGCTGTAAAGAAATAATTCTATATAATCCCGGCTTTCTTTGTATTCAACAACACCTCTGTATAAATTATCTTCTTTGGATTTGTTTATGAATTTCGAAAACTCCTCAACCGATGGAATTCTTACACTGATGAGTCTGTCTTTCTCGTATAGGTTTGACTTGTCACCATATACAGTTTTTACAGAATTTTTGTTGACTTTTGCCGATATTGTATTTTTGTTTGGGAATACTTCAATCTTTTCGATATGTCCTTTTTTTACATATTCTTCAAAAGTAGAATAGGGTACTTCCTTTAGAGGCGCAGTATCGTTAAGAAAATAGGAACCAATCAATACGAGTATTATGATTCCATAAATCCAGGTAATATTGAATTTTGGACCTTTACCGGTTGGTTTGGGATTGTCTTTTGATGTTTTGTTTTCCATTCTATTGTTCAATAGATTATTTGTTTTTAAATTAAATTTTCAATTCGTTTCAGGTCGGCATCGGCCCATAAATGCTCGATATCGTAAAAAGCCCGTGTGTGACGTTGAAACACATGAACAATGATTTGGCCGTAATCCATTGCAATCCATTCGCAATTTTCAAATCCGGCTGTTGCATATGGCTTTACATTTATCTTTTCGTTTACCCAATCTTTTATCGATGTTGCTACTGCGTTTACGTGTACATTTGAATCTCCTTCGCAGATAACAAAATAACTACAAGGAGCCTCTTTCAGCTTCCTGAGGTTAACCACCACTACTTCTTTGCCTTTTCTTTCCTGTATACCTTCAACAATTTTATTTACTATTTGTTCGTTTTCGATCATGCCTTGCCTTCAATTAAATTCTGATAATCAGTCAGATTTTCAGGCTGATCATCAGTAAAAGTACATATTAATTTGTAAATCTTTTTTTTTTGATTTTATTATTTGTGTAAGCTATACAGACAAAATCTGTACCGTTGTGCAGAGTGCCTTAATCTGGCGGAAGAGGTATGTCAAAATGGCATATAAAAAGCCGATATAGAAAACTATACCGGCTTTTATATGACTTTGACGAATAGTTTTATTTTACAATCGCATTAAAAGCGTCGTCAGTAAAGAATTTAGAGAATTCTAAATCAACAAGAGCTCTTGTCTTGTAAGCTGCGTCTAAACTTACAGCTTTGCGAAGATTTCCATATACAGCGTCACGGTTGTTGGTGCGGGCACCGATGACAGCAGCTAAGTAAGAAGTAAGCGCATTAGGTTGTTTTACAGCATCCAGTGTTGTGCGGGCTCCGTTGTAGTTACCATCAAGGATCTGAATCAATGCAGCATTGTTAGTTGCGATTGGTCCAAATGTCGATTTAGCTTTTGTATAGTCACCTTTGATTGTATACACTGTTCCAAGGGCATTTCCTAAATTTCCTTTTGTTCCGGCAGCTTTACCGAAAGCAACTTCAGCTTTTGCAATATCGGCTTTAGCCAATGCAGCTAAACCGGCATTGTAATTGGCATCTGCGTTTTTAGCATCGATAGCCAAAGCTTTAGCAAAATTATCGGCAGCAGCATCAACTTTTCCAAGTTCGTATTGAACAGCTCCTAAGTTGTTGAAAGCGCGCATGTCGGTTGGGAATGCACTAACAGCTTTCTGATAGATATCAGCTTTTTTATTAGCGTCTTCGGTAAGTGTAGCTGCATAAAGCAATTCTTCAACGCTTAATTTTGATACATCTTCGTTGGCTAATTTAGCAATTTCTTCGTCAGATTTGCCAGTAACATCAACTGTCAGTTTTAAACGTGAACGACGAAGTTGTGGAAGGATTTCATCTGCAATGCTCTTGAAAGCAACAGAAAGATTCTTGATTTCGTTTTCGCGTTGCTCAGGGTCGCTGTACATCGAAAGTACGCGTAGAATTACTTGTTTGTCCTGAATGTTAGAGCTTTCCATTAATTTCTGGAAACCATCCCAGTCTTCAGCAGTGAATTTAGAATCTACTTTAACTGAAGTTTTGATTTTCTTTAATTCTTTGTTGATAAAGTCGTTAGTTACTTTCTGGCGTTTTTCAGCAAGATTAGTGTTCAGTTCAACAGCTCCATCGGGAGAAGCATAACCAGCGATTTCCAAACCTGAAACCTGTTTGTTCTGAGTTTCTTTCGCTTCTTTGATCTTTTTTGTTAAAGCTACAATGTCTTCTGATTTTGCTTCTGATTTGCGAAGTTCAGATTGTTGGATAAGGAACTTAATATCAGCTTCCTGCATTTCCTGTATAACGCGTTGGAATTTATCAGGGATAATAACAGCACCGTTTTCGGCTCCAAAGTTTGTAGATGCCAATTGAGATGTAGCAATAACGCCATCAGCCACTTTCACGCGCTGAAGTGTGTATGTTTTTTTCTTTGTTGATACACTGAAATCCAACCATAATTCTGATTTAATCATTTCCGGATTGTAATCGAAAGATGTTTTGATTGTGTATGATCCACCAGCTTTGTAGCTGATTGTTTTGTTGTTACCAACTACTTTTTCGCCCTGAAAAGTGGAAGCAGCTGCTTTTACTTCTTTACCGTTGAAAGTAAGAACGGGTGTCACTGTTACTGTAGCATTTTTTGCAAAATACTTCACCGGGAAAGTTCCTGTAATAGTTGCATCTACTTTGCCACCTTTTACTTCAAGTGGATTTGGAGTACAAGTAAATAAGCTTGGGTCTAATGTTTTAAGGTCTTTGTTACAAGAGCTCAACACCAGCACAAGCAGCATAGAAACCATAAAAAATAATTGCTTTCTCATAAAATTGTGTTTTGTTATAAATTGATTTAATATTCGAATTTTTTTATTGACTACAAATATATAGATTTTGTTTTAAATTCTGTTTACTTTGCAAATTGTTTTCACGTTTTTTCTAAAATAGATTGACATGGCAGACACGATATTCTGAAAATTGTTTTTTTAAATCAAAAATTATTCATTTATGCATTATATCAACAATTATATTTTATTCCTTCTTCATACTTTTAATTATTTAAGTTTGAGAAAAATAACTAATTTTATTGGTTTGTATTCTTCTTATTTATTTCATAGAAAGGTGCTTAATTTCACTTCGACTCTCCGACCTGCTTTTATTTCTGTGGAGCCGGCCGACTTCTGTCAATTAAAATGCCCCGAATGTCCTGTTGGTCAAAAGGCAAAGTCAAGCGGTAATTTAATAGATAATGGGTTTTTTAGTAATTATATCGATGAGTTGAAGCGTGAATTGTTTCATGTGATTTTTTATTTTCAGGGCGAACCTTTGCTGAACAGAAACCTTCACCAGTTAATAAATTATGCTCACAACGCTAAAATTTTTACTTCTACATCCACCAATGCGCAACTACTTAATTCAGAAAGGGCAAAAGAGCTTGTTCTTTCGGGATTGGATAAATTAATTGTGTCGATGGATGGAACTACGCAGGAAGTTTATGAGCAATACAGAAAAGGCGGAAAATTGACAAAAGCCATCGAAGGGGTGCAGCACATCAATAAATGGAAAAAAGAATTAAAATCGATAACACCGTTGGTAGAAATACAGTTTATTGTGCTGAAAACCAACGAACATCAAATGAAAGAGATAAAGACCCTTGCAAAATCATTAGAGGCTGATCGGTTGGTGTTCAAATCGGCTCAATTGTACGATTTCGAAAATGGGAATGATCTTTTAACGAATTTTGAAAAATATTCGCGCTATAAAAAAACAAATGATGGAAAATATAAAGTAAAAAATGCACTTCCCAATCATTGTTCACGCCTGTGGAGTGCAGCAGTCATTAGCTCGAAAGGTGATTTGATTCCTTGCTGCTACGATAAGGATGGTACTCACAGTTTTGGTAACCTTGCCGACAGGTCTTTTGGTAGCGTTTGGCACAACTCTAAGGCAACCGAATTTCGTATGTCAGTGCTTAGTAACCGTAAACAGCACGAAATGTGTAGAAACTGTACCGGTAAATAATTATATCAAATAATGTAATTGCGGACTATAACAATGAGCCGATGTTTGTTGTGAAAAGTTTTACTGATATGGCCAATAGAATGATTCCGAAGAATTTACGTAGAATGTAGATGCCTCCTTCACCAATCAACTTTTCAATCCGTGAAGTGGAGCGAATTACAAAATACACAAAAACAAGATTCAGTACAAGTGCGATAATTATATTTACGGTGTCGTATTCAGCCCGCAGCGACAGTAAGGTTGTAAAAGAACCAGGTCCCGCTATCAAGGGAAAAGCAAGTGGTACAATGGATGAACCACCCTCGGGTCCCTTGTTTCT
The DNA here is from genome assembly GCA_964390175.1 of uncultured Paludibacter sp. Classification (GTDB taxonomy): domain Bacteria; phylum Bacteroidota; class Bacteroidia; order Bacteroidales; family Paludibacteraceae; genus Paludibacter. The sequence goes on along the minus strand of CAYMHE010000024.1, from coordinate 8,329 downwards.
GAAAATTTCGACGTCGAGAATCATTTCTATCGCAAAAATAAAAATCACAAGAGCGCCCGCCACTGCAAACGACTGAATGTCGACATTGAAGAGCTTTAGAATTCCTTCGCCTGAAAATAAAAACACAACTAAAATAAGAAATGCAATTGCACTTGCTCTGAATGGGTAAACGGTGCTCGACTTCTTTTTGATATTTAATATAATTGGAATGGATCCTAAAATATCAATAATCGCAAAAAGCACCATAAAGGCGCTCGTGATTTGTATCAGGCTGAAGTTCATAATTGTATGATAGTTACGAATGAATTAAAAAAAATACCTAAATTTGTGTTTGACGCTCAACACTTATTTGTTTTGTTGATTTTCAGTCAATGATGCTTTTATTTTATTGTTTATCGCTGTGCGTTCTTTGTCGAAAAACCAACCCCACTTGTTGAAATACTTGATCATATTAAAAGCATGTATGGTTAACATCTTAAAGTTTAGATAAGAGCTTTTTGCATGATGATGAACAATACTTACCTGTGGATAAAACACTGTCCTGTACTTTGCGTGCATTCTCCGTGTTATATCGATATCTTCAGGATACATAAAAAAACGTTCGTCGAATAATCCAATGTCTTTTAAGGCCGAGGTTCTGAAAAACATAAAGCATCCCGAAAGATATGGAACATCCATTGTTTTATTGTATCCTGATGCTCTCATCTCAAAGATTTCAGTTTGTTTTTTGATCCACTTTTGTGGTATGAACCTTCTGAAAATTAAATCGAATGGAGTTGGTAACAGCTTGCAAAGGTACTGAATTTCTCCGGTAGGGTAAAATACTTTTGGCATTAATTGTCCAATATTTGTATTTTTATCCATATATTCGGTTGTGCGGATTAAAATCTCCGGCTCGAAACTTATGTCGGGATTTACTACCAAATGATAGCTTGCATCTGAAATGATACTCTTGCGTAAAGCTATGTTGTGTGCAGCGCCATAACCCAGATTTTGTCCGTTGAAAATATAATTCACCGGTAATTTTAAGTACGCATCGGTAGATGCGGGCGAGTTATCTACCAAAAAAATCTCAGCCACAACGTCCGATTTTAACAGAAGTTCTACCAAAGCATTGACTTCTGAAACAGGATGTTGGAACAAAACGACAGAAACATTTAGTTTCATATAATTTGGTAATTAACGTATGGAATTTTTTAAGTAGAAGTAAGGGGGTTTAGTATTTCTCCATTTTATCTTCTATGCTCACATCTTCTCTCGAACTTTGAATTTTAATATAGGTCATCATGCTTTCGGCGCCGGCATCATAACAAGCCTTCTGTGCTTTTTTTACTACTTCCATAATCTGGTCGTAAGTTCCTTCCATTACAGTTTCGAACGGAGTAACTTTATAGTTGAGCCCCGAAGCGGCAATCACTTCGATGGCTTTATCCACCAGTTTGTAGGGGTGAATGTCTTTTGATACAGGTAGTACTTGTAGCGCTATATTTACTTGTTTTTCAATCATGCGTAAAAATAATAAAAATATAACAATTATAATTCATTACAGGTAAAATGATTTAGACATTGAACCGTTTTTCAATATCAATTTTAAAATATGGGTACAAAAAAACCCGAAATTACTTCCGGGTTTCTTATATTTTTTTGAATCTTCCTTATTCAGCAGCAGGAGCTTCTTCAGTAGCAGGAGCTTCAGTTGCTGCTTCGGCAGCGGCTTCAGCCTGAGCTGCAATAGCTTCAGCTTTTTTCTTTGCTACTTCGGCAGCTTTAGCTTTGTTCGATTCTGCTTCTGCAGATAAACGTGCTTTCAGATCTGCTTGTTTTTCGGCAGCCAATTGTTCTTTTGTTTTTGTCAGGTTAGCTTCTTTAGCGGCTTTCCATGCAGCAAAGCGTTTGTCAGCTTCAGCAGCATCAAATGCTCCTTTTTTTACACCTTCTAACAAGTGTTTTTTCAATAATACACCTTCAGCTGAAAGGATATTGCGTGTGGTATCAGTTGGTTGGGCACCTGTTGTTAACCAATGCAAAGCACGTTCGAATTTTAAATCAATTGTTGCAGGATTGGTGTTTGGGTTGTAAGAACCGATACGTTCGATAAATTTGCCATCACGTGGCGCACGACTGTCGGCGATAACGATATGATAATAAGCATATCCTTTACGACCGTGACGTTGTAATCTGATTTTTGCGGGCATTTTTTATTTTTTTAAATGATTATACCTAATGCTTTTACTCGAAAAGCGGCTGCAAAGATAGTGATATATTTTTGGATTTCAATAATTCTCCTGTTTTTTTGTTTTTTGATAGAATAATTTGTCCAAAAATGATTCAAGAGTTTTAAAACGAATTTTTTTTTGAAAATTATTTGCAAAGTACCCATGCCGTTTCGAAACGTTCGTCCGAAGCGCGCAGATTTTCCATAAACGCTATTGCTTCGGCTTTTTCAGCGAACGAACGAATTGAGACTCTGTACGATTTTGCAGGTTTCAGCACGTGAGCACATTCAAAATTCTCTTTTTTAAGCGATTCGCAAAGTTTGTCGGCCGATAGTTGAGTAGGAAGACTGGCTACTACTACATGATACAGGTTGGAGTCGTTGTTTTGAACAATTCCATCCGGGAGTTTAGTTTCGGTAAGCTCGGGGCAAAGTACCGGTGCGCTGTTGGCAGGTGTTTCGATGGTTGGTTTAAGCATCGAGAGCGAAAGCAAATCGGCTGTTTCGGCACGGCGAACGTCGTTCATTTGTGGCGAAATCATTAACATTGCTGACAATAAAACAGCAGCTGCAGCATATCTGAATGTTTTTGCAGTAGGCAGAACGAAGGATATTTTCTTCGTTTCTTTTTCTATTTTGCGCTCCAGTTCCGAAACGAACAATTCGTTAATTCCAATGTTTAAAGGTAGAAAATCTACTTTTGCACAGGGAACAAAATGAAGGCTTCCGTTTTCGTTGAGCGAAAAAAAACCCAGATTTCCCAACTGGAAATGTGTGGATTGCAACAATTGATGCTTGAATTCTTTTACTTCGGACTCAATAATTTCAACTGCCTTCCGGTAGGTAATTCCTTCAGCTCTTGCTACTTCTATGGCGAGGAGGCCATCGGAGTGTTGCATTAACGAGTTAAAACCTACGGTTGCTATAGGAGCTGAAATGTGTCCGGCTGTAATTCTTGCTGATTGATGTTGCACCACAAATCCACCCAGACCCGGTACTACTACATAGTCATGATAAGCCAGTAGCTTTTCGATATGTTGATTTATTTTTGCCATGTTACAAAAGTAGCGTTTGTATTTTAAAAACAACTTTTTTTAGACCTAAAAGTTTTCAACAACTTGTCAAACAGGAAAAACGTTGTATCTTTGTGAAAAAAGAACAGGCCCGTATTGTGCTGATGCTTGTAGATGAGTAGGATGTGGTGCTTAAATTGTTATTTATAAATGATTTATCTTGTAAAATAGTAAATATTGTTTTAGAATGTATTAAAGTAAAATTTCAAACTCAATAATATGAAAAAGATTATTCTAATTACCGGAGGTGCCGGTTTTATCGGTTCTCATGTTGTTCGTTTATTTGTGACGAAGTATCCTGAATATCAAATTGTAAACCTTGATGCGCTGACTTATGCCGGCAATCTGGAGAATCTGAAAGACCTGTCTGCTGCACCAAACTATTGCTTCGAGAAAGGAGATATTACCGATGAAGCTTTTATATCGGCGTTGTTTTCAAAATACAATTTTGATGGTGTAATTCATTTGGCCGCCGAATCGCACGTAGACCGTTCTATTGTTGATCCGTTTTCATTCATTCGTACCAATGTTTTCGGAACTTGTAATTTGCTGAATGCTGCTAAAAATGCATGGAAGGGAAATATGGATGGTAAACGTTTTTATCATATTTCGACAGATGAAGTGTATGGTGCTTTGGAGATGGATGGTACTTTCTTTACCGAAGAAACCAAATATGATCCACACTCACCCTATTCGGCAAGTAAAGCATCTTCCGATCATTTTGTGCGTGCTTATCACGACACTTACGGCTTGCCGGTTGTAGTTTCCAATTGTTCGAACAATTACGGCGCCAACCATTTTCCTGAAAAACTGATTCCGCTTTCAATCAACAATATTAAACATAACAAACCTATTCCTATTTATGGTAAAGGTGAAAATATCCGCGATTGGTTATGGGTAAATGACCATGCTCGTGCGATTGATACGATTTTTCATACAGGAAAAGATGGGGAAACCTACAATATCGGAGGAAACAACGAGTGGACGAACATTGATTTGATTCATAAATTATGTGAGATTATGGATCGCAAGCTTAACAGGGAAGCCGGAACATCAGCGAAACTCATCACTTTTGTGACCGACAGAGCCGGACATGATTTGCGTTATGCCATCGATTCATCAAAACTCCAACGTGAACTTGGCTGGAAACCTTCATTGCAGTTCGAAGAAGGGCTTGAGAAAACTGTTGACTGGTACCTGAGCAATCAGGAATGGTTGGATAACGTGACAAGTGGTCAGTATCAAAAGTATTACGAAGAGCAATATACTGAAAGAAAATAGCAACAGAATTGTTTTGTAGAATAAAAAAAATCAGCCTTTCAAATAAATGAGAGGCTGATTTTTTTTACTTCTATGTTTTGTGACCCCGTCGGGATTCTAACCCGAGACCTTCAGAACCGGAATCTGACGTTCTATACAGCTGAACTACGGAGCCATTGTTTTTTTGAGCTTGCAAAGGTAACAATTTTTCCGTTTCAGACAATATTCATTTAGTCTCTGCGTCCTAAAAAAATCATTATGTAGTACACCAGTGTGGCCAACGAGCCTAATGCAGCTACCACATAAGTATATGCAGCTGTTTTAAGTGCATCGCGCGCAGGTCCCTGTGTCTCGTAGTTGGTAATGCCGGCATTGCTCAACCAGGCCAAAGCACGACTGCTGGCGTTGATTTCGACTGGCAAAGTAACAAAACTAAAAAGCGTGGTGGTAGCGAACAGAATAATTCCGGCCAGCAACAGCTGTGGAAATGAGTTGACCAAAACAATTCCAGCCAACAGTACCCATTGCATCCAGTTGGAAGCAAAACTCACCACCGGAACCAGTTTCGACCGAAGTGTAAGTGGAGCATAGGCTGTAGCATGTTGCACTGCATGCCCGCATTCGTGAGCGGCAACGGCAGCAGCTGCAACTGAGTTAGAACCGTAAACGCCTTCGCTCAGATTCACTGTTTTGGTAAGTGGGTTGTAATGGTCGGTCAACTGCCCCGAGGTAGAAATGACCTGGACATCGAAAATTCCATGATCATGAAGCATTTTTTCGGCCACCATTTTCCCTGTCATACCGTAGGGGATAGGAATTTTGGAGTATTTTTTAAATTTAGATTGCAGATTTGCAGAAATAGCCCAACTGATAAGGGCAACAACACCAAAAATAATATAACCAATAAACATAATTATCTTGTTTTAAAAATTTATGAGTTTTTTGAGTCAAAATCCCTGCCAAAAGACAAAATGTCAGGTGTGATTTTCTTTATAAACGTGGGATTGATTAAAAAAGTTCAGGGTAAGCATTTCTGTAATAAAACAAAACGTTCCGTGCTTTTTTTGTTGATAAGCACGGAACGTTGAAAAGATAATTCGATTCAGATTAATCGATGTAGCGTATAATCGTCTGCGCCCTATCGGGACCAACAGAAACGATTATAATTGGGACTTGTAATTCTTCTTCGAGAAAATCAAGATAGGCATTAAATTCTTCGGGGAACTCTTCCTCCGATTGCATTTTTGTCATATCGGTTTTCCATCCTGGCATTTCTACATATTGTGCTTCGGCTCCGTCGTTTAGGTCGAAAGGAAATTGCTCTGTTTCAACGCCATTGATTTTGTAAGCAACACAAGCTTTTATGGTGTCAAATCCATCCATTACATCGCTTTTCATCATGATTAACTGAGTTACTCCATTGATCATAACTGCATATTTCAACGCTATCAGATCAATCCAGCCACAGCGACGGGGTCTGCCGGTAACCGAGCCGAATTCGAAACCAATTCTGCGCATATCATCGCCTGTTTCATCGAACAACTCAGTGGGGAATGGGCCGCTGCCAACGCGGGTGCAATATGCCTTAAATATACCGTACACTTCGCCGATGTTGCGTGGAGCTACTCCGAGTCCGGTGCAGGCGCCGGCGCAAATGGTATTGGAAGACGTAACAAAAGGATAGGATCCGAAGTCGATATCGAGCATAGTTCCCTGAGCGCCCTCGGCAAGTACTTTTTTGCCGGCTTTCAATGCATCGTTTACGAAATGTTCGCTGTCGATAAGTTCGAAGCGTTTGATGCATTCAATGCCTTCTAGCCAAGCTTGTTCAAGTTCAGGAAGATTGTATTCAAAATCGTACTGATCAAGCATTTCTTTATGTCGTTCGATGGCTGCCTTGTATTTTTCTTCAAAATTATTCAGGATGTCACCTACACGAAGTCCGTTGCGACTGATTTTGTCAGTGTAAGTTGGTCCGATGCCCTTGCCTGTTGTGCCAATTTTGCTGTTTCCTTTCGCCGATTCGTAGGCTGCATCGAGCAAACGGTGGGTAGGTAGAATGAGATGGGCTTTTTTTGAAATTTTGAGTCTTTCGGTCAGTGGGTGTCCCGATACTTCGAGCGCGTCAATTTCGGCTTTGAACAATGCCGGGTCGAGGACGACGCCATTGCCGATAACATTTATTTTACCGCCCTGAAAAATTCCGGATGGGATGGAGCGAAGTACAAATTTACTGCCCTCAAATTCGAGAGTATGACCGGCATTTGGCCCGCCCTGGAAGCGAGTCACTAAATCGTAACCCGGTGTCAATACATCTACCACCTTTCCTTTTCCTTCGTCGCCCCATTGGAGGCCAAGTAAAACATCTACTTTCATTGAATATATAATTGATTAATTGATTTAATTTCGCACTTTGTTTTTTGTCTTTATGCTTTTACATTTATTGCAAATGCCGTAAATGTAAAGTGAGTAATGAGTTATTTCGAATGTAGAGAAATTTTTCGATTGAATTGTAGTGCGGATTTTTTTATCTGCAAATTCTTTTACAGTGCCACATTTCGAACACACCAAATGATGGTGGATTGTGTTGCCAAAGGTTTTTTCAAATTGCGCTGTTTGTCCAATAAAAGGATGTTTTACAATCAGGCTGCAATCCAGCAAAATGTCGAGCGTGTTGTAGATAGTTGCCAAACTTACGCGGTATTCCTTTTGCATTGCATTGTAAAGCATTTCGGCATCGAAGTGTCCTTCGTGCAAATAAATGTGTTCAAGAATTGCGAATCGTTCGGGAGTTTTACGGTGTTGTTTCTTTTTAAGATAGTCGGTAAAAACTTCTTTTATCCCTTCGAATGAATATTCCTCTTTCATTGCTAATTAATGATGACTTACAAAAGTACAACTTTTCGATGTATTATTGAGTAATTCGGCTATAAAAATTCTATTTCCTGTTTCAATTCGTTGGCAATGTAACGCAATGCATCTGAATCTTTGTCCGTTTTCAAATTTATCTTATTCAGAATGTAGTTTGCCACCGAATCGTCTTTGCGGCAACATCTGCTCAAGGATAGTCCTATTGTTTTGTAAAGATGAAATTCGTTGGTATCGGATAGCTCAAAGGCTTTATCTATCAGCTGAATGAGTTCTGTTTTGCTAAATTGTTGGTAGATGCGCAACAACAGCATGAACCCTGTAATCTGAGTCCACAACCGGGGACTGTTGATGCATTGAGAACATAAGGTGGTAGCATATGGTAGTTTGGCTAATAAATTCATAGATAGCTGCTCAACTAATTCCATCTTGTCGGTTTCAGCTATCCTGTTCATTGCTTTTTCAATTTTAAAACTTTCAACAGGCTGAATGAGTGACGACATTATCATGGTTTCCCTGATGCCAATGACCCATAATCGGTCGGCTAAGTCGCTGTTAGGAGTATATCCCTGAGCAATCTCTCTTATCCGTGGAATTGACACCCCGTAATTGAGTTTATAAACAATGCCCGAATTTTTCATATAATCGGCCGTAATGCCATTCATCGATAGCTTAAATTTGCGCTTAATTTCGTTTATTGTATTGTCCAATTCAGGGTTTGAAATGTAAAAGTTCATGTATCTTGTTTTATTGTTTATTGTAAATCAGTTGTTTGTAAAAATAAAATGTTTTTTAATTAAAACACTTGCGAAAAATCGAATACTGTATTATCTTTGTACCCGCAAAACACGGTGGTTATAGCTCAGTTGGTTAGAGCGTCGGATTGTGGTTCCGAAGGTCGCGGGTTCGAGCC
>CAYMHE010000023.1:28082-33102 GCA_964390175.1 uncultured Paludibacter sp. | reverse complement strand
ATGGCTTCTACTTCTTATTGTAAATTGTCTACAGAATTCAGATAGAACTAACAAATAATAATTAAATGAAGTTTAAATAAATATTTTTTATTTGTAATTTAACATCACATTGTCAACATTCGTTACAAATATATCTCATAAATTAGATTCACATTCCGAATAATGACTTGTCAGTCTGATTGAAATTAAAAATGACTTCGTGTTCAAAATCAGAAAAATCATCGTTCATGGAATTGACAATATATATTTTTCCTGCACCGGCATTTTCGGCCGCCTTTATTCCGGCCTTCGAATCCTCAAAAATAACAAGCTCCGAAGTATTGAGCTGCAGCCGATCAGCCGCCTTTAAGAACAAATCCGGCTCAGGCTTTCCTTTTAAGGTACCATCGTTAAACAACACCCATTCAGGGCTAAACCACCGTTCAAGCTGCATTTCGCGAAAGTAAAACTCTACATTCAGAAAATCGGAGGAAGTGGCTATACAAAATGGAATATTATGTGCCTTTAAATACTCAAACAAATCTTCAGCTCCTTCGGCGAAATGCAAATTATCAACAATTAACTCCTGATAAATAAGCTCCTTTTCGATACTGAATTCTTTTATCTCCAAATCGGTCAATGGACGGCCAAAAATATCGCGCATAATATCGGCGTTTGACTTCCCATAAATTTTCACAGATTTTTCTTCATCGGTCAGCACAATATTGTGTTGCTCCAGAAATAAATCAAAAGCCTGGTTGTGATATTTAGTATCCCAAAGCAAGGTGCCATTAAAATCGAATACTACTCCTTTAAATTTCATGCGGTTAAATTTATTTTGTTTGTCGATCTACATTTATCAAAATTAGAAAATAAAAACCATAAAATAATGACTTCAGAATAAATAGTTATTAAAAAATAATGTTGAAAACTAAATACTATAAAACCAGACACAAAGCCATAACAACGATCAACAATGGAGACAAGAACGTAAGCTGACTCAATAAAACTGCCACTAAAAACCGATTCCACTTTTGTGAAGGCGACAACAAAGTCCTTTTGTTTTCCGTAAGCCGGCGAAGCTCCTCCAGTGTAGTATCGAGCAACTGTTCCTTCGACCGATAAAGAGCTGCCACTCCAACATCGTTTAATCCTTTAAAAAAGCCATTCATAGCAGCATGCGGATGCTTCCACAACCCAAAACCCATTGCCCAAAGTGGAAAAATAAAAAGCGGAAAATAACAAAGGTAACCCGTTGCTATTTCCCATGAAGCAATGAACACTTCTCCACGCCAGCTTGTGTCTTGTCGATTCAACACATGCTCAATATCATGAATATAAATCATTTTCTTGCGCCAACTAAAATTTGGAAGGAACAGGTTAAATAAAGAAAAGTGAACCTCGAAACTTGCATGGTCTTCGCCACCATTTTCCGGTATATTGTTTTGTTGATAGAAATTATTCAACTCGTCACGCAGAGTCATTTTAAGTATTTATTTTTAAATAATTCACCATTTAATAAGAGGCTGATGTACAAAGATATTACTCACATATAAATGGTTATTAGATTGTTCTCAACACTGAATATCCGCTTTTTTTTGACGAAGCATCTCAAATTTTGTTGAAATATTTCCTGAATAATTTTTCCACAAAATGAGATAACCGGATCAAAAAGAGAATAATGTTTCTTTCAGTATTTCGCTTACAGTAGGGTGTGGAAATACCACTCTCTGCATTTCTGTCAAAGTCATTTCCTGTTCAATGGCGATGCAAGCTCCGTAAATCATTTCACTTGCCGGATTTCCGAGCACGTGTACACCAATCACTTCGCCATGTTTTGCTCCGATAAGCACTTTGCAAATACCCGACCCGCCTTCATTCTCTGCAACAAACCGTCCGGCATATGCCATAGGTAGTTTTGCTACTCTAAAATCGATGCCTTTGGCACTGGCCGATGCTTCTGTTTCGCCTACACCTGCCACTTCCGGATTAGTGTATACTACGCCAGGAATAGCATTGTAACGCATAACATCTTCGCTTCCGATAAGATTATTCACCACCACTTCGGCTTCGCGACTTGCTGTATGCGCCAATAGTGAAAATCCGGTTACATCGCCTGCAGCAAAAACATCCGGCACATTGGTACACATTTTTTCGTCGGTTTTGATTCCTCCTTTGAATAATTCAATATTCAGATTTTCCAATCCGAACCCGGCTGTAACTGCTCGACGGCCAACGCTTACCAATATCTTTTCTCCTTCAACAACTTCTGTTTTTCCATCTTTTTCGAACACGACTTTGTTGCCATCGATTTTAATTACTTTGGCATTCAATTGAAATTCAATTCCCTTTTTGCTGTAAATATCGCGCAACAGAGCTGAAATTTCGAAGTCATTGCTTCCGAGAATCTCCGGAAGCATTTCCACAATCGTTACCTTCGTTCCTATGCTGTTATATAAACTTGCAAATTCCATCCCTATTACGCCGCCACCAATGATTATCAATGATTTTGGCTGTTCTTTAAGTTCCAGAACTTCGCGATTGGTAAGAACAATGCCTCCTGCTTCGGACAGTCCGGGAATGGGAGGAACAAACGCTTCGGAGCCAGTACAAATCAGCAGGTTTTGACCGAGATAGCTTTCGCCGGCACAAGTTACTTCAATTCCGTCGGAACTTCGCCCCTTAATCATGGCTTCGCCCTTCACTATAGTTACCTTGTGCAGTTTCATTTTTACATCAACACCGGCAACCAGTTTGCGAACCACTTTGTTTTTACGTGCTACAATTTTAGCATAATCGAAACGGATATTATCGCTATAAACACCGTATTTATCACCGTGCAATGCATTATCGTACATTTTTGCACTATAAAGCATTGTTTTGGTAGGAATGCAACCTTCGTTGAGACAAACACCACCCAGAATTTTTTTTTCGAACAACAAAACCGAGAGCCCTTTGTGTCCTGCACGTTCGGCAGCTACATATCCGGCAGGACCACCACCAATTATAATTAAATCAAACATATGAATAAGATTAAATGTTCGGATACGCCTCAGAGACGAGGCCGACACTAAAAGAAAACAATAAACTTACAATTGGCTGAATACAGTTCAGCCTATTGTAAAACTCTTAAGAGATAATTAGCCACATCCATTCTTCAGTCAGAACAAATGTGGCTATCATTATCATTATTTTAAAACAAAAAGGAATGACCCTAACAAACCGGATTTGGTTTGATCAGCTTAAAGAAATCGTTTCCTTTGTCGTCGACAAGAATAAATGCAGGAAAGTCTTCCACTTCAATTTTCCAGATGGCTTCCATACCCAATTTAGGATACTCCAGACATTCTACTTTCTTGATGCTGTTTTGAGCCAAAATAGCGGCCGGACCACCGATAGAGCCTAAATAGAATCCACCGTATTTCTGACAAGCATCAGTTACTTGCTGCGTGCGATTTCCTTTAGCAATCATAATCATGCTGCCGCCATTGGCCTGAAACAAATCAACATACGAATCCATACGACCGGCAGTTGTTGGGCCGAAAGAACCGGAAGCCATTCCTTTAGGAGTTTTGGCAGGACCCGCGTAATAAATCGGGTGATCTTTTACATATTGAGGAAGCGGTTTGCCGGCATCCAACAATTCTTTGAGTTTAGCATGTGCAATATCGCGACCTACCACAATGGTTCCGCTCAACGACAAACGCGTAGAAACAGGATATTGTGATAAAGTAGCCAAAATATCTTTCATAGGCATATTCAGGTCGATTTTCACCGCATTACCTTCACCTTGCTGACGGTATTCTTCAGGAATGTATTGACCCGGATTGTCTTCCATTTTTTCTACCCAGATACCATCTTTGTTGATGAGACCTTTGATGTTGCGGTCGGCCGAGCAGGAAACTGCCATACCTACAAAGCAAGATGCACCATGACGCGAAAGACGAATAATGCGAACGTCGTGCGCAAAATACTTGCCGCCAAACTGAGCACCGATGCCCGATTCCTGAGCAGCTTTTAATACTTTTTGCTCCATTTCCACATCGCGGAAAGCTTGACCGAGTTCGTTGCCTTCGGTTGGCAATTCGTCGTAATATTTTGTAGAAGCCAGTTTCACTGTTTTCATACAAGCATCAGCCGAAGTACCACCAATCACAAAAGCAATGTGATAAGGAGGACAAGCTGCTGTACCCAATGTTTTCATTTTTTCGGTCAGGAATTTCTCCAGCGAAACAGGATTCAACAACGCTTTTGTTTCCTGAAACAAGTACGATTTATTGGCCGATCCACCACCTTTGGCAATAAAAAGAAATTTGTACTCGTTGCCATGATAAGCCACTAAGTCGATTTGTGCTGGAAGGTTAGTTCCGGTGTTCACTTCATCGTACATGTTGAGCGCAGCATTTTGTGAGTAGCGCAGATTTTCTTCGGTATAAGTTTCGTAAATACCTTTCGACAACGCTTCTTCGTCGGTTCCGTTGGTCCACACGTTGCTTCCTTTTTTAGCATAAACGGTAGCAGTTCCTGTATCCTGACAGAAAGGTAGTACGCCTTTTGCCGAAATTTCCGCATTACGAAGCATGGTTACAGCCACATATTTATCGTTATCGCTGGCTTCGGGGTCAGCAAGAATGGCTGCCACTTGCTTTTGATGCTCAGGACGAAGCAAAAACGAACAATCGTGCATGGCAGCACGTGCCAGTTTTGTAAGCGCTTCAGGTTCCACTTTGAGGATTTCCTGTCCTTCGAACTGCGACACCGAAACATGCTCTTTGGTAAGCAAATAATACTCGGTTTTGTCTTTTTCCATCGGGAATGGGTCTTGGTACTTAAATTCTTTTGCCATGATTATATTTACTATTTATTCAGTTACTGTTTACAATTTTTGGAAGCACAAAGCTACAGAAATTTTTCTGTAATCGGGGTATCCAACGAGCTTAAAAACAAAAAAACTGCCTTATTCTTTTTCACTATTTTGCCTCCCATTGAAGAGTGGTTTGCTCCATTGGAGCAAAGTTTTGCTCTGAGGGAGGGATCGTTT
>CAYMHE010000023.1:0-27982 GCA_964390175.1 uncultured Paludibacter sp. | reverse complement strand
TGAAGAGTGGTTTGCTCCATTGGAGCAAAGTTTTGCTCTGAGGGAGGGATCGTTTACTCTGAGATAGCAAAGTTTTGCTCCGAGGGAGGGATCGTTTGCTCTATCGGAGCAAAGTTTTGCTCGGGTGGAGCAAACTTCGCCTCCTGAAGAACCAAAGTCGATTAAATACTACAGCACAGCGTCACCAAAAAAGGCACACTTAAATCCATTACAAAACCATGATAAATGGAGACAACAGAGAATTCTTTGCCCGATGTACGAATAATAATAGGGAAAGTGGTATCCATGGTAGTAGCGCCACCGGCCGCAATAGGCGCCAGTTTTCCGAAGTATTTTACCATTACCGGTGCGAAAAGCAATGTGATTATTTCGCGAAGAATATTAGCGAGCAACGCAATGGTGCCTAATTCTATGCCTTTGTATTCGGTAATCAGAATACTCGAAAGCGAATAATAGCCAAATCCTGAACCGACGGCTAAAAAATCGATAACCGAACGTTCGGAAAAAAAACTGATAACGACTACACCCAGCCAGGTGCCGACAATGGTCATTAAAGGCAAAAACAACACACGAGAATGAATCCGGCGAAATTGCTGAATGGTATCGGGCTGATGCCCCAAACTAAACCCCACCGAAAACATTAGCGCAGCCAACACATAAAAACTGTAGTCGTAGTCGAGCCACGAAGCCGGCAGCACGCGATAAACACCCAATAAAAGTCCCGCAGCAAAAAACGACAGTATAATCAGACTTCCTTTCATAACCTGCTGTGTTTTTTAATATTCTTCCACAACAACAAAGCGCCTGTAACACTTCCCAAAGTTGCAAAAACAGCGATCAAAAGCGCTTCAAGCCCCAACGCTGCAAAGTTTTTCACCACCTGCTCGTTCATGCCTACTTCCACGCCCAGCAAAAACAAAAGCAACCAGATAAGCGTTAGAATAATTCCATTTATAAAACGGAATTTCCATTTACGCAACAAAAAACCGGCAAATACTCCGGCAAGCATAAAGAGCAGAACAAGAAACATCTTTTTTCGAAATTATTTTTTTCGAATACAAAGATAAACTTTCGTTCCGGAATCCGGCATTTTTTGTTCGTTGTAAAAACAAAGATATTCTCTTGATCAATACACATATTGAAAATTTCGCTTCAATTATATGCAAAATTTTGAGTAATTTTGCAGTGCATTAAAGAACAGGAAAAGTTACAGTATAAAATATATAATTCAAAAATAAGATGAGTAAAAAAGCATTATTAATGATTCTCGATGGTTGGGGAATGGGTAACCACTCGAAAGCCGACATCATTTACAATACGCCAACTCCTTACTGGGATTCGTTGTTGGCAAATTATCCAAATTCACAACTACTTGCTTCGGGCGAAGACGTTGGTTTGCCTGACGGACAAATGGGAAACTCCGAAGTGGGTCACCTGAACATTGGGGCCGGACGAGTGGTTTATCAGGATTTGGTAAAAATCAATATCGCCTGCCGCGACAACAGCATTCTGCAAAACCCTGAAGTAATAAGCGCCTACAGCTATGCCCGCGACAATAAAAAGAAAATTCACTTCTTAGGATTGGTTTCGGACGGTGGCGTACACAGCTCACTCGATCATTTGCTAAAATTAATTGACATAGCCAAAGATTACAATGCCGAGGCTTATGTTCATGCATTTATGGACGGTCGCGACACCGACCCAAAAAGTGGAAAAGGCTTTATTGAACAGCTCGACAACTACACAAAAGGAACAACCACAAAAGTTGCATCCATCATAGGACGTTACTACGCCATGGACCGCGACAAACGCTGGGAACGCGTAAAAGAATCGTACGATTTACTTGTACATGCCAAAGGGACACCTTACAACAATGCAGCCGAAGCCATGCAGGCATCCTACGATGCAGGTGTTACCGACGAATTTGTGAAACCTATAGTAATGGTAGATGCTGCCGGAAAACCATTGGCAACAATAGAAGCCGGCGATGTGGTGATCTTCTTCAACTACCGCAACGACCGCGCAAAAGAACTTACAATTGTGCTTACCCAGCAGAACATGCCTGAATTCAACATGCATACTTTGCCTTTGGAGTACTATTGCATGACTCCTTACGATTCTACTTTCGAAGGCTTGCACGTGATGTTCGACAAGGACAATGTACAAAATACCCTCGGAGAATATGTTTCGAATCTTGGTTTGAAACAATTGCGCATAGCCGAAACTGAAAAGTTCGCGCATGTTACCTTTTTCTTCTCAGGAGGTCGCGAAAGTGAATTTGATGGTGAAGAACGCATCCTCGTTCCGTCGCCTAAAGTGGCCACTTACGATTTGCAGCCCGAAATGAGCGCTTACGGCATTGCCGACAAACTTGTAGATGCTTTGAATACTCAGAAATTTGATTTCATTGCGTTGAATTTTGCCAATGGCGACATGGTGGGCCACACAGGCGTGCGCGAAGCCATTGTAAAAGCAGTTCAGACAGTGGACGAATGTATGGGCAAAGTGGTGGATGCTGCCAAAGCCAACGATTATGAAGTAATTATTATTGCCGACCACGGAAATGCTGACAACGCTGAAAATCCTGACGGATCGCCTAACACAGCTCACTCGCTGAACCCTGTTCCTTTTGTTTATGTTACCGAAAACAAAAACGCTAAAGTAGAGAACGGAATCCTGGCCGATGTAGCACCATCGATCTGTACAATTTTAGGAATTGACAAAGCTCCCGAAATGACAGGCAGAAGTTTAATTCAGCAATAAATTAAATAATACCTTTATATAAAAAAGGCAGTATGAAAAAAATCATACTGCCTTTTTAGTATCCAAAACTTACAATTATTTTGCTAACCGAAGCATTGCTTCAGCCTTTGCTTTTTCAAATTTCTGCATTAAATCAGTCATTACTTCTTTTACTGTCGAAATACGATCGGACAGATACGCATTACTTCCGGCAAAAGCATAACCTTTATCCATTTTCCCTTTGTAAGCATTGTAAAGCGAAACGATAATACAATAAGGCACCTTTTTATAATCGCAGGTATGCAGACAGTTGTAAGGGCAGGACTTGGGCTTTGTCAGGCCTTGTTTCACTCTTTCGAGGAACTTGCCCTGAAGCGCGCGACCCGGCATTCCAACCGGACTTTGGATGATCTCTACGTCGTTCTCTCCGGCTTTTATGTACGAATTTTTGAATTTTATATCAGCATCACATTCATCCGTGGTTACAAAGCGGCTCGCTATCTGAACCCCTTTAGCTCCCAATTGCATTATTTCGTACATATTCTGTCCATCATAAATTCCTCCGGCAGCTACAACAGGAATTTCCTGACTGTATTTTTCTTCGAAAAAGGCCACTTCACGCACCACATCGGGAACCAGATTTTCTATTGAATAATTGGGATCGACAATCTGGTTCTGTTTAAATCCCAAATGCCCTCCGGCTTTAGGGCCTTCCACTACGATTAAATCTGGTAAATAATCGTAATTCGTTTTCCATTTTTCGCAAATAATTTTGGCAGCGCGCGCCGACGAAACAATAGGAACCAGTTTCGTAACACTTCCGGGCGTCAGGTATTTGGGCAAATCGAGCGGCATACCCGCTCCGGCAAAAATAACATCAGCTTTTTCGGCGATGGCCGTTTTCACCATATCGCTGAAATTGGTTAACGCCATCATAATGTTCACCCCAACAATCCCCGAGGTTTTTTCTTTCGTTTTGCGAATTTCTTCTTTCAGTCCCACAATACATGATTCCATGTACGATCTTGCTTTCTCCCGATAAATCAGCCCCAATCCTGCACACGAAATCACTCCTACTCCACCTTCGTTCGCCACCGCCGAGGCCAGCCCCGACAAGGAAATACCAACACCCATACCTCCCTGTATAACAGGAATACGGGCTGTCAGATTTCCGATTTTCAATCCATTCATAAATGATAATTTTTAATTGTTTATTTTCATCAGCACAAGTCAACCGTTATATATTTTTTTAAATCTCATTCAAAATTTTCAGTAAAAAAACGCAGGAGCGAACCATCGAAAACACTTTCGAACATCCACTCCTGAAGTTAAAATCATTTAAGCCCTAATCTGGTATTCAAACAATTATCCGTAAATGATATTGCCATTTTCATCTTTAAATTCTTCAAAACTCTTGTTATACTGCTCCATAGCTTTATAGCTCATCGACATGCTGGAAAAACCTCCATCATGATAAAGATTCTGCATAGTAACCTTACGCGTTAAATCACTAAACATAACCACACAATAATCGGCACAATCAGCAGCTGTTGCATTTCCAATCGGCGACATACGTTCCGAAAAATCGAGCAATCCATCCATACCTTTCACGCCACTTCCCGCAGTTGTCACTGTAGGCGATTGCGAAATTGTATTGATGCGCACATTGTGTTCACGTCCATAGATATAACCAAAGCTACGTGCAATAGATTCGAGCATAGCCTTTGCATCAGCCATGTCATTATAACCAAAAACAGTACGTTGAGCAGCCATGTAAGTCAGCGCTACCACCGATCCACCTTCGTTGATGGCATTCATTTTTTTGGCTACCTGAAGCATTTTATGAAACGAAATGGCCGAAATATCCAAAGTGGTAGTCAACATATCGTAATCCAGATCGTCGTAAGTTCTTTTTTTGCGAACATTGGGAGACATCCCTATAGAGTGTAACACGAAATCGATTGGTCCTCCAAGCACTTCCATCGACTGAGAAAAAACCTGTTCGAGGTCAGCAACACTTGTAGCATCGGCCGGAATTAGTTTTGCATTTAATTTTTCCGCTAACTCGTTGGTAGTTCCCATACGAACCGCCAATGGAGTATTCGACAAAGTAATAATGGCACCTTCTTCTACAACACGTTCAGCCACTTTCCATGCTATCGACATATCGTTCAAAGCACCAAATACAATTCCCCTTTTACCTTTTAATAAATTATTACCCATAATAAGTTGATTAATATTGTTTTCCTTAATAACTCTTTCGCTTCGAAAAAAGTTCTTCCGGAACCTAAATTCGGCACAAAGATACTAAAATTGTGCAGTATTTCAACATTTATTGAGACTGTTGGAATAAGAATTTGATTTTAGAATATCTAAATGTGTATTTCACAACCAATAAAAAAAACAACCTTTCCAACAATAAAGCTGAAAAGGTTGTGCAACATTATACAGAAAGAAACGTTAGTTCACTCTGAATTTATCGTTTCCTGTTTTCAAAAAACCTACAATTTGTTTCGCTGCTGCAATGCCGGCATTAATATTGGCTTCAGATGTTTGAGCTCCCATTTTTTTGGCTGTAGCAAAATAGCGGGTCGGGAATTTTTCCAGCATTTCAGCATGATTATCAGGCATTACATCAGTCACGTACTTGACATCGGGACGTGACTCCATAAACTGAACCATATCAGCCTCATGCACTACTTCTTTGCGGGCAGTATTTACAAGAACAGCGCCTTTGGGCAACAGTTGGAGCAATTCGGCATTGATAGATTGTTTTGTTTCTTTTGTTGCAGGAATGTTGATAGAAATAATATCGCAACTCTGATACAACATTTTCACCGAGCAAGTAGGATTAACACCTTCTGCCTTGATATCCTCGTCGCGACAGAACATATCAAAAGCAAGAATATCCATTCCAAAACCTTTAGCAATACGGGCCACATTCCGACCGACATTTCCATACGCATGAATGCCAAGTTTTTTACCCTTTAATTCTGTCCCCGAAGTTCCGTTATAGAAGTTCCGAATGGCGTAAATCAGTAATCCAAAAACAAGTTCGGCTACAGCATTAGCATTTTGTCCCGGTGTGTTCATCACACAAACACCGGCGGCAGTAGCAGCATCAAGATCAACATTGTCGTAACCGGCACCGGCACGCACCACTATTTTAAGTTGTTTTGCGGCTGCAATCACTTCAGCATCGATGATATCGCTGCGAATAATGATGGCATTGGCATCAGCTACAGCATCGAGCAATTGCTGCTTTTCGGTATATTTTTCCAACAAAGCCAATTCGAAGCCGGCTTCTTCAATTTCTTTACGAATGCCGTCGACAGCCACTTTGGCAAACGGTTTATCAGTAGCAATAAGTACTTTCATAATATATATGTCTAAGATCAAAAGACAAAAGTCTAAGGACACATGACCTTAGACTTTCGACGTTTGACAGATTAGTGTTGTTTTTCAAATTCGAGCATGCAATCCACAAGCGCCTGAACACTTTCGATAGGCATGGCATTATAAATAGAAGCACGATAACCACCCACAGAACGGTGACCTTTAATTCCATCCATTCCGGCGGCAGTCGCAAATTTCAGGAAGTCGGCTTCAAGATCTTTGAATTCAGGTTTCATTACAAAGCACACATTCATACGTGAGCGGTCTTCTTTAGCAGCCGTTCCAACAAACATTTTACTATTGTCGATAGCATTGTAAAGTAATTCAGCTTTGGCAATGTTACGTTTTTCCATTTCAGCCAGACCACCATTAGCTTTCAGCCAACGCAATGTTTCCAAAGCACTGTAAATAGGCAATACCGGAGGCGTATTGAACATTGAACCTTCAGCAATATGCGTTTTATAATTCAACATGGTAGGAATATAACGGGATACTTTAGCAAGTAATTCATCCTTTACAATTACGAAAGCCAATCCCGCAGGAGCCAGATTTTTCTGTGCACCACCATAAATAAGACCGTATTTTGAAACATCCATAGGACGTGAGAAAATATCGGAAGACATATCGGCAACCAAAGGTACCGGAGAGTCGATATCAGTCAGAATTTCAGTTCCGTAAATAGTATTGTTCGTTGTGATGTGGAAATAATCGGCATCAGTTGGAATCTCATAATCTTTTGGGATAAATGTGTAATTTGCATCTTTTGACGAAGCCACTTCAATCGTTTCACCAAATCCTTTGGCTTCTTTCATTGCTTTATTGGCCCAAACGCCTGTATTCAGATAAGCAGCTTTCTTTTCCAATAAATTGAAAGGAATCATGCAAAACTGCATACTTGCTCCACCTCCTAAGAATAGCACAGAATACCCTTCAGGGATATTTAATAATTCTTTAAAAAGATCTCTTGCTTCGGCAATTACAGCCTCAAAATCTTTCGAACGGTGGCTTATTTCAAGAATTGAAAGCGTAGAACCGTTGAAATCCAACACCGCCTGAGCTGTTTTTTCAATCACTTCACGTGGCAGGATAGATGGACCCGCACTAAAATTATGCTTTTTCATACAAAAAAATTATGTTTGTTTTGTTAGTTTTATCCCTCTGGAAAAAGAAAGCGCAAAAATACTGAATTTTTTACTTATTTCACTGTAAAAATGTGTTTTTATAATTTTTCAACGCCATTTTTTTATACTCATACAAACCTGATTGTGAAATTTGTATATTTATTCAATCCTTTGGCACGCAAAATGTATATCTGTGTTATGGAACTACTTCCCCTTAGTTTCCCTTTGCGAATTCGTGAGAATATTTTTCTTAGCGTTGAGGGGCGACACCACAGCTTTGCCAGTTTGTTTTTCAAGTTCTTTTCGGGCATTTCGGGCTACTGAAATAGTAATCCAAAGTTTCAGTCCCAACGACTTCAATAATAAAAACTTTTAGTTGTCGAGTTATGAGATACTAAAACGTTTGTAGCTTAACTTTAAGAAACGTTCAAAAGTCTTCGGCGTTTTTTGAACGTTTACACATCCTCAGTTCATTTTCCTCTGATAATCCGTTTTATATCGTTCAACTTATTCAACGCTTCAACTGGTGTTAAGTTATTAATATCGAGATTTTTTATTTCGTCACGAATTTGTTCCAAAACAGGGTCGTCGAGCTGGAAAAAACTCAGCTGCATACCTTCACGGTGTTCGGCAATTTCGCCAATTGGTTTTGCAACACCTGTCTGACGATTCTCCGACTCCAGGTCTTTCAGAATTTGCTCCGAACGTTTCACAATGCTTTGCGGCATTCCGGCCATTTTGGCCACATGAATACCAAAACTGTGCTCGCTGCCACCTTTCACTAATTTACGCAGGAAAATAATTTTCTTATCCACTTCCTTCACCGACACATTGTAATTTTTAATGCGATGAAATGACTTCTCCATCTCATTCAACTCATGATAGTGCGTGGCAAAAAGCGTTTTAGCTTTACAAGTGCCATGTTCGTGAATATATTCCACAATAGCCCACGCAATGGAAATACCATCGTAAGTACTTGTTCCGCGCCCCAGCTCATCGAAAAGAATCAAGCTCCGATTCGAAAGATTGTTCAGAATACTTGCCGCCTCATTCATTTCTACCATAAAAGTAGATTCGCCCTGAGAGATGTTATCGCTCGCTCCCACACGGGTAAAAATCTTATCCACCACCCCAATACGGGCACTTTCCACCGGAACAAAACAGCCGATTTGCGCCATGAGCGTAATCAGCGCCGTTTGACGCAGCAAAGCCGACTTACCCGCCATGTTCGGACCGGTAATAATGATGATTTGTTGCGTTTCACTGTCCAGGTACACATCGTTGGCAATATATTTTTCACCAATGGGTAATTGCTTTTCAATTACCGGATGACGCCCTTGTTTAATATCCAGAATATCGTTGTCCAACACTTCAGGACGTACATATTTATTTTCGGCCGAAACTTTAGTGAACGACAGCAAACAATCGAGTTGTGCAATCAGGTTCGAATTCAACTGAATAGCCGTTATATATTCACTCAAGGCAATGACTAACTCACCAAACAAGCGGGTTTCGATGGCCAGAATTTTTTCTTCAGCACCCAGAATTTTCTCTTCGTATTCTTTCAGTTCCTGCGTAATGTAGCGCTCAGCATTGACGAGCGTTTGTTTGCGAATCCATGTTTCGGGCACTTTGTCCTTGTGCGCATTACGTACTTCAATATAATAACCAAATACATTATTAAAGTGAATTTTCAAACTTGGAATACCCGTAGCCTCACTCTCACGCTCCTGAATACGTTGCAGAAACTCTTTGCCAGAATGCGCCAACATGCGCAGCTCATCCAAATCGGCATCAATACCATGACGAATAATTCCACCTTTATTGATCAGGTTTGGCGGATCGTTATTGACTTCTTTTTCAATTTTTTCAGAAATAATGTGGCAGGCATTCAGCTGGTCGGCAATTTTCTGCAAAGTCACATTATCTGTTTCGGCACAGGCATCCTTTATCGGTTCAATGGCTTTGAGCGCCACTTTGAGCTGCACCACTTCGCGCGGATTGATACGACCCACAGCAACTTTGGATATAATTCGCTCCAAATCGCCAATCAGCGCTATGTTCTGCTCCAGTAATTCTTTTAATTCAGGATTTTTAAAGAAAAATTCCACCACACTCAAACGTTCGTTGATAGGTTTTACATCTTTCAGCGGAAAAGCAATCCAACGTTTCAGCAAACGAGCCCCCATAGGACTAATTGTTTTATCCAACACATCCACAAGAGTACGCGCCCCTTCGTTCATCGAACCATAAAGCTCAAGGTTACGAACCGTAAAACGGTCGAGCCACACGTAGCGATCTTCCTCAATGCGAGACAACTGTGTAATATGTCCGGTTTGCTGATGGTGTGTTAAATCCAGATAATGCAGAATAGCCCCTGCAGCCACAACTGCATTCGGTAAGTTATCAACTCCAAACCCTTTCAGGTTTTTTGTTTCGAAATGTTTCAACAAGCGTTCGTTAGCACTTTCGGGAGTAAAAGCCCAGTCCTCCAGCGCATAAGTAAAAAATTTAGTGCCGAACTGCGTTTCAAAATCTTTCCGTTTTCCTCTGTCGAAAAGCACTTCTTTAGGACTAAAGCTATTCAATAATTTATCCACATATTCGCCGGTTCCTTCGCCTACCAAAAACTCGCCTGTGGAGATATCGAGAAACGAAACGCCTACCCGGTTTTTATTCATATAAACACAGGCCAGGAAGTTATTCTCCTTGTGATTCAACGTAGTGTCGCTATACGAAACACCCGGAGTAACCAATTCAGTCACTCCACGCTTCACAAGTTTTTTCGTGAGTTTTGGATCTTCGAGCTGATCGCAAATGGCCACACGTTTTCCGGCGCGAACCAACTTGGGCAAATAAGTATCGAGTGCATGATGCGGAAAACCTGCCAATTCTACCGTTTTGGCTGAGCCATTCGCCCGACGTGTAAGTGTAATACCAAGAATTTCGGATGCCTCAATAGCATCCTGTGAAAAGGTTTCGTAAAAATCGCCACAACGGAACAACAATATCGCATCAGGGTGCTTTGCCTTGATCTCGAAAAATTGTTTCATCAAAGGGGTTTCTACTATTTCGTTCGCCATTTATAGTTATATTTGAAGAGTTGAGAATTTGAAGATTTGAAAAGAAAGTGATTTAAGCTTTTCTGATTTCAAACCATCAAATTATTTATTGCCTCAGTCATTTGCGACCAGGCATATTTTAATTTTTCAGTTTTTATATTTTCGATAAATTCGTCAGCTCTTTTATTTTCATAAAAATCGACAAGTGCATCAGCTATTTGTGCTGGCTCAACATCAACCACATATCCCACTTTGCCATGAGGAACAATTTCGGCTAAACCACCTACATTGGTTACCAGCATCGGTTTTTCGAAATGATAAGCTATCTGACTCACACCACTTTGCGTCGCTGTTCGGTAAGGCTGAGCCACAATATCGGCAACACTAAAATAATTGCGCACTTCGCTATCGGGGATAAAAACCGTACGTAGTTCAACAAAATTCCCTAGCTTTAGTTTAGCTATCTGGCTCAGATAAGGTTCAGGATTTTCATAAAACTCACCAGCTACGATCAACTTCAGCGGAAACTTTCGCAATCTTTCATCGGCAAATGCTTCGAGCAACAAATCGAGCCCTTTATACTGACGGATAAACCCAAAAAAGAGTATATAGGCATTCTGATCGTACAAACCAAGCTTTATGGCTGCATCTTTTTTATCCAACAAAGCGCCATAATGGTCGTAGATAGGATGCGGTGAAACTATTTTTGGCTTAGAATTAGCGTCAAAGTGCTTCACATCCTCAATCACCGAATCGGCCATAGCCACAAACCCGTCCATTGCATTTACAAAATACTTCGGAAACAATTTGTCGAGAATGGTTGGTTCGTGTGGAATCATGTTATGAATCAGTGCAATAATCTCTGTTTTGGGCGAACGCGCCAAGCGTGCGATAGTTCCAAAACAAGGCGCGATAAAAGCCATCCAATAACAAAAAATCACTTTGTCAGGGTTCAGTTTTTTTATCTTCCTTCCGGTCAGCAGCCACGAAAGAGGATTCACTGAGTTGATCGTCCGGTGAATTTTCAGATCCGTTGGCGCTTCTTCGCTCGAGAACTGTGTTTTTCCGGGAAATAAAAAAGAAGGATATTGTAGTGAGAATGTGAAAATTTCAACTTCGTGGCCCTGTTGTATATACTCACGCGCCAATCGCTCGTTGAATGCTGCCAAGCCTCCCCGAAAAGGATATGTTGTACCTACTATTATGATTTTCATAGATTTTTACCTTTAATCATTTCGCATAAATATTCCAAATCCGTTTCATTCGGAAAATTTATTATGCAAAGGTACGAAATTAATCATTCAGGATTTAATTTTTGCATTCCGAATTGCACGGCTACTTTGTTAATGTAATAAGTTTTTTGCAACTGACGATTCAGCTATTAACAAAACAGAGACATGAACCAGTTGAAGCCTCGATTTGCTACTCAATGCGTACTTTCCAAACTAAAACCAAATAAACAAACGGCGTCAGATCAAAGAATTGTAAACGAAAACAGGAGGAAGAGCATAAAAAACAAACTTATTTTTAAATTTTTGCATAAATAATTTTATTACTCGCTGAAAAATCATTTAATTTGTAGTCTGAAAAGAAACGAACAAATAAACATTATATCACAATGAATAACTTATTGAAAAACCTGGGTCCGATTTTAATATTGGTCGGTGTGGTAATTTTAGCCGTATACTTTTTTACCGAGTCGAACTCAAACAATTATCTTATATCTGCCGGAGCCTTGATGGTTCTGGGATTCATTGCCCATATTTTTCTGAACAAAAAGACAAAATAATTTTTCTTTTTGAAAAATAATAAAGCCGGTACAGTATTGTACCAGCTTTATGTTTTTGTCCCCTGTTCTACAGATCAAAACAGTGTCAACTGCCCGTTTATATCATCAATAATCCGGTTTTGATCAACGATTTCATCAGGCAAAACAGAATCGTTCTCATTTACTTCCGCCGCTGCCTTTTCCTTCGTGCTTTCAGCCTGTTGTTCAACAACTTCTATTTCACTTTCTTCGTTCAAAACAGCTTCCCCTGATCCATTTTCATTTGAATTGTCATCGCTGCCCGAATCGTTTGAGTTTCCGGTTTCGGCAGATGCAAAACGCAAAGGTTCAAGCTCGTTGATGGATTCTACCTCAAAGGTAGTCAATCGCTTGCCTCTTGCTTTTAGACTCTTAACGCCAATAAATTCTTCAGCATCCACAATTAACGCTTCCCGGTAAGCATCAGTACCACCAAACACCACTTCGAAGCGAGGGAAGTCAATATCGGACATCAACATAAGCCGCGATTGTGCATTTTCGCCCAAAAAGCTTTGTATTTTCTGCGACACTTCCAACTGAAAACGCTTCAGATAATAATAATTCTGATCAGCATCAAAAAGAACCACCGACCACACTTTATTCGCATCAAATTTTTCGATATAAAGAATATCTTTTGTAAAATGATTACTTAAATCGAAACTCGTAGTGCGATACTCACCTGTTGTCGAAACCACCAAAATCAGATCATCGCTCAGGAATTCGCCAAGATATTCCCCTCTGTTATCATAATTCAGGCGCAACACATCACGGTCGAACCAAACCTGACGACCACCCAATGTAGAGCCTCCTTTTTGCTTTAAAGTGATTTTATGGACATCATTTTTAGTGAGTATATTGCCCATAGATTGCCGTCCTTTGATGGCTATATCGCTAAAATCTTTTTCGAGAACAAGTTTATTGAGTCGTGGCTTTGGCTTCAGGGCAACACGTATCACTTCAGCCTCGGCGTTAGGGTTCGAAGTAAAATAAACCACCTTCGAACCAGCTGTTCCCTGAGTAATATCATATTCTTTATCGCGTGTAATTCCCGTCACTGCAAAACGTTTGATGTAATACGGACCCGATTTTCCATCCCTGTAAACAGTATTGTAAATGGTCCTTTTGTCGTTCTTTTTGAAAACCGTAAGGTAAAGAATGTTTTTGCCTACAAATAGTTTATCGGCCACTTTAACAATCTTATATCTTCCATCTTTGAAGAAAATAATAATATCGTCGATGTCCGAGCAGTTGCACACAAATTCGTCCTTTTTCAGCGATGTTCCAACGAATCCTTCTTCGTAGTTTACATACAACTTTTCATTGGCTTCCACCACTTTGGCAGCCACAATAGTTTCGAAATTCCGAATCTCGGTACGCCGCGGATAATCCTTGCCGTATTTATTTTTCAGACCTTCGTACCACGAAATCGTATAATCAATCAGGTGAACAAGATTATAATCGATTTCATCAATTTTTTTCTGAATCGAAATCAATGTATCGTTGGCTTTGTCGGTATCAAATTTAGTGATACGCATCATCTTAATTTCGAGCAACTTCAGAAAATCTTCGCGAACGATTTCGCGTATAAAATCCTTTTTAAACGGTTCTAGGCGTCCATCGATATGTGCAATCACCTCATCCTGCGAAGTACTTTCTTCAAAGCCCTTGTCTTTATAAATACGATTCTCGATAAAAATCTTTTCGAGCGAAGTAAAGAACAATTGTTCCTGCAGTTCTGCTTTCTGAATTTCGAGTTCCGCCTGAAGCAGGTCCTTTGTATGGTCACAACTGATACGCAACATCTCACTCACACCACAGAAACGGGGCTTATTGTCGTGAATAACACAACAGTTGGGCGAAATACTCAACTCACAATCGGTAAAAGCATAAAGCGCATCGATAGTTTTGTCGGACGAAGAGCCTGGCAGCAAATGAACAAGAATCTCGACATTAGCCGAAGTATTGTCGTCCACTTTTCTGATTTTTATTTTTCCTTTATCGCTTGCCTTTACGATAGAATCAATAAGCTTCGAAGTATTACTGCCATACGGAATTTCGGTAATTGCCAGGGTTTTATTGTCCAATTTTTCTATTCTTGAACGAATTTTAACCGATCCACCTCTCTCACCATCATTGTATTTTGCTACATCAATAGAGCCGCCTGTTTGAAAGTCTGGATACAACACAAATTCCTCATCGCGCAAATGAGCGATACAGGCATCGAGCAATTCGTTGAAATTATGAGGAAGAATTTTCGAGTTTAAGCCTACAGCAATCCCTTCAACACCTTGCGCCAACAACAAAGGAAACTTAATCGGCAGCGAAACCGGTTCTTTGTTTCGTCCGTCGTACGAGGCTTTCCATTCTGTAGTTTTAGGATTAAAAACAGTTTCGAGGGCAAATTTTGACAAACGTGCCTCGATGTAACGAGGTGCTGCTGCGCCATCGCCGGTGAGGATATTTCCCCAGTTTCCCTGACAATCGATCAACAAATCCTTTTGTCCGAGTTGCACCAAAGCATCGCCAATTGAAGCATCGCCATGAGGATGAAACTGCATGGTATGCCCCACAATATTAGCCACTTTATTGAAACGTCCATCATCCAATCGCTTCATCGAATGAAGAATTCGACGCTGTACGGGCTTCAATCCATCGTAGATATCAGGCACAGCACGTTCAAGAATTACATACGAAGCGTAATCCAGGAACCAGTTTTGATACATGCCCGAGAGATGATGTTTGATAGCATCGTCGGTTATCTTAGGTATTTTGTAACGCGAATGGGCATCTGAGGGAACATCTTCATTCGATGCATCAACGCCCTCAACCTCTTCCAATTCGTTTTCGTTGTCAATAATTTCGTCAGTGCTCATCTATTAGTTACAAGATATTAGTTACAAGTTATGGAGATTTCGTATTTATCGATTGCTGCGTCGAAAACATTGTATAATTATATTCTCTAAAACAGCCTGTTTCAATAGTATTTTTCCAAATCAATCCACAAAAATACAAAAAAAATAGTAACTTTGCACCTCTTTTTTCATTACAATAATAATAGAAATAAGACATTTCTTATTTCCTGTAACTCGAAACTCGTAACTCATAACTAAATATTATGGCTTCTCAAGAAGATGTTTTTAAAAAACTTATTGCGCACTGTAAGGAATATGGATTTGTTTTTCCTTCAAGCGAAATTTATGACGGACTCGGAGCCGTTTACGACTATGGTCAGAATGGTGTTGAACTGAAAAACAACATCAAAAAATACTGGTGGGACAGCATGGTATTGCTTCACGAAAACATCGTGGGCATCGATGCAGCTATTTTCATGCACCCTACCACATGGAAAGCTTCGGGACACGTTGATGCTTTCAATGACCCGTTGATCGACAACAAAGACAGCAAAAAACGCTATCGTGCCGATGTGCTGATCGAAGATCTGTTGGCAAAGTACGACGACAAAATCAACAAAGAAGTTGAAAAAGCAGCCAAACGCTTCGGCGAAAGCTTCGATGCTGAAATGTTCAAGCAAACCAACGAGCGCGTAAAAGAAAATCAGGCTAAACGAGACGAAATACATGCCCGCTTCGTAAAAGCACTGAACGACAGCAATCTGGCTGAATTAAAAGCTATCATAGAAGATTATGAAGTAGTTTGCCCGATCAGCGGAACACGCAACTGGACTGATGTTCGTCAGTTCAATCTTATGTTCTCCACCGAAATGGGTTCAACTGCCGATGGCGCAATGAAGATTTATCTGCGCCCCGAAACGGCTCAGGGAATCTTTGTGAACTACCTAAATGTTCAGAAAACCGGTCGTATGAAAATTCCGTTTGGAATTGCTCAGATTGGTAAAGCTTTCCGTAACGAGATTGTAGCCCGTCAGTTCATTTTCCGTATGCGCGAGTTTGAACAAATGGAAATGCAGTTTTTTGTGAAACCGGGCGAGGAACTAAAATGGTTCGAGTACTGGAAAGAATACCGACTGAAATGGCACAAAGCGCTCGGACTTGGCGATCATAAATACCGTTTCCACGACCACGACAAGCTGGCACACTACGCCAATGCCGCTACCGATATCGAATTCGAATTACCTTTTGGATTCAAAGAAATTGAAGGTATACATTCGCGTACCGATTTCGACCTGAGCAGTCACGAAAAATTTTCAGGCAAAAACATCAAATATTTCGATCCTGAAATCAATCAGTCCTACACTCCGTTTGTTATCGAAACATCTATTGGTTTGGACCGTACGTTCCTTTCTATTATGGCCTCGTCGTACAACGAAGAAACACTCGAAAATGGCGAAACCCGCGTTGTATTGGCTTTACCTCCTGTATTAGCTCCGGTGAAAGCCTGTGTAATGCCTCTGGTAAAGAAAGATGGCCTGCCCGAGAAAGCACGTGAAATTATCAACGAACTGAAGTTTGACTTCAAATGTGCTTATGACGAAAAAGATTCTATCGGTAAACGCTACCGCCGTCAGGATGCAGTGGGAACTCCATTCTGTATCACTGTGGATCATCAGACAGCCGAAGACAACAGCGTTACCATTCGTCACCGCGACACCATGGCACAGGAACGTGTAGCCATTGTGGATTTACACAAAATTATTGGTGATGCTGTGAATATGAAAAACCTGTTTAAGAAGATTGTAGAATAAAATTTATTCGCGTATAAAGTAACGAAAAGACGGAATGGTACAGAACCATTCC
This sequence comes from uncultured Paludibacter sp., assembly GCA_964390175.1. Classification (GTDB taxonomy): domain Bacteria; phylum Bacteroidota; class Bacteroidia; order Bacteroidales; family Paludibacteraceae; genus Paludibacter. The sequence continues at coordinate 11,139 of CAYMHE010000023.1, read as the reverse complement.
GTCTTTTCGTTATATAGATGCATCATTTCAATTGTTTTTTTCATCATTAAAAATAAAAAAACAAAATGAAATCTCAATACTTATTTTTTGGTTTACTGTTGACAGTCATTCATTTCTCCGGCTGTAGTTCTTTAAATGCTCCGGGTCAGGACGTTGGAACAATCGAAATTGGCTTGAACGAATTATATCATAGTAAAACATATGATTTCAGTATAGCCTTTGATTCTGTGTTGCAAGATTCAAGATGCCCCGAGGATGTGATTTGTATCTGGGCCGGAAATGCGCAAGGCAGATTTAATATCATTGCCGAAGGCCGGTTTCACCATCAAATTATATTAAATACTACCTTGCCAATGCAACAGGACACAACCCTACATGGAATTAATTACAAACTAATGAGTCTGAGCCCTGAACCGAACTCAAAAGCGCCAATAGACTATACACAATACAAGGCAAAACTACTTATAACTAAAAAATAAGCAAAGCTTAAACAACCAGGCTTTATTCCAATCTTAACCTCACACCCGCCATAAAATTTCTGCCCGGCTGTGTAAGTCCGCCAAAATCGGCATATTGCACAGCACCAATATTATTCAGGTCCAAATAAAGATCATAGTTAATTTTCGACCATTGTAGCCGTACATCCGCCATAAAATAGGGCTCGTAATTTGTTTTTGCTGCTGTGTTGAAATCGGTATAGTCGCCTGCACGGTCAATGTACGACAGCTTCCACGAAGCATAAAGTGATCTATACAGATTGTGATCGGCACTCAATATGAGTTTGTTTCTCAAATAATCAAGTGCATATTTCGAATCGTAGCTACCGGCACTTTTATCCATTGTGAGAAAAGAATAGGACAAAGCCATCTTTTTTATGAAAGAAGTATGGAACCGATACTCAGTTGAGAAATCAATTCCAAACACATTTACGTCCGTCAGATTCCTACTCTCCCATCGCGTAGAATCAGGCTCTTTCACCCAGTCAATCACATTTCCGCCCATACGATAAAACAACGCACCGGAGAATTTCATGTTTTTTTTCTCGAATTTTGTACCCAATTCTATTGTTTTGGCACTTTCGGGCTGTAAATCAGGATTTGCAATTTGAGTTGCACTTTTATAATACAAATCGGTAAATGTTGGCAAGCGAACTGCCGAATTAGCCAATAAAAACAATCTGAAATTGTCGGTAAAATGGTAAGCAACTTCAAAACCACCCGCCGTGAAGTTTCCGAACTGAGATGAAAATGTATGGGAAAAACCGGCCGACAAAAACAAACTTTGAACACTTAAAGCATAATCAGCAAAGAAGCCCGGCAAAAACCGTTGTGATGACTTTGTAAAATAAATATCCTTGTCAAATTTATTTTGTACGGCTTCGTTAAGCGCATTCCCCAGCACCGTACTGTATATGTGCTCATTTCTGACATCGGCACCTAATTTAAAGTTACCATAGCGCGTAAGTAGTGCCAATACCGCCCTGGCTCCCTTTACATCGGTTAAATGATAATTGTGCCCTGTATACCAACTTGCGGCATTCTCCATATCCCGGAAAAGCTCGAACCTATCGTAATGCCGACGAGAATATAACTGTGCTGTAAGATTGACTTTAGCACTGATGGTTTGCTTCCAATCCAGCGCTCCATAAATGGTTTCGGTATGGTCGAACTGATTTGGATAGGCAAGAGAATAAAAGCCATTAGCTCCATAGGATTTCTCCTGATAAGCCAGTTGAAGTCCGAATTTACCAGCCGACTTTGTATTTAAAATACTCTGTGAGAATATATTTTTTATATCAAAATCGGTATTATGCATATAGCCATCACTGCTTTTGTGCGTTACCGAGAAAAAACTCTGTATTTGACCATTTCCTATACCTGCCGAAAGATTTTGGATGAAACTATTGTAGCTTCCTCCTGCCGTCTGAACACTGATTGTACTTGTTTCTTCTTTTTCGGTCACAATATTAATCGCTCCGCTGAAGGCATTCGGACCATAAATGCGCGCCACCGAACCCTGAAGCAATTCCACACGAACTATATCGGATAATTCTACAGGAACATCAAGATTATAATGCCCGGTTTGCGGATCAGTAATATTCACCCCATTCAACAGCACTAACACCTGATCGAACGAACCGCCACGAATACTAATATCCGATTGCGTACCACCCACGCCACGCTGACGGATATCGATGCCAGCAACCGACTCAAGCAACTCGTCCACATTTTGTACAGGCATCTGTTTGATGGCTTCCCGTTCCACAACAGTCACTACACGCCCTGCGCCTGTATATATTTGATTGCGGCGAGCATTGACATCCACAGCCGACAAAGAAACCGACAAAGAATCGGATGTTGATTGACAAAATACATTCTGGACGCAAAATAAAAAAACTACAAAACTAAAAAAAACAATTTTCTTCATTTTAAATAAAAATTAAAACGGTTGAAACAGGCAGATCGCCTATTTCAACCGTTCATGATTGATTGTATAAGTATACTAAACAACGCGCAGGAGCGTTGTTTGCTATTTGATTCACTAAAATATTTCCGGCTTGTAGTTGCGCGGGGTCATTATACAACAGTTCATCCGGTTCCGTATCGTCCGCGTCGGATACATCTGCAACTGCTTTTACCTCAGCAATATATCGATCGTTCTTTTGCGCCGACTTACTGCTTACCGAAACCGACAACACCCCAATACTCACCACAAGCGACAAACTGGCAAACACAGCATAAGCAGCACGACTCCAGCGACGGAATCGGGCGATACGGGGCTTGCTATGTATTTGTTTGTTCATCCTATAATGTTCTGTTTACGGCTCAAAGCCAATATAAATAACACAGAGAAGGGAGCTTTTTGATTTGCTTCCTTAACTTATTTAAAATTAATCTTCATCGGTAGGAAAACTCAATCGGTTCAGTTTTCCAACCCACACATCTTTATAAACTTTCGATGCACGTGGGTTTATTCCACCTATCAGATAAATGAGATGATCGCTATAACCCTTGGCCGTATTATCGACAACAACATTCAACACCGACTGGTAAGCTCTTGGAGCATAATTTATATATGTCGTATCGCCTGCTGCCGAAATATTCATTTGGCGAAGCTGGTTATAAAGCGTATCAGGAACACTCCAACTCAAGCCTTCGTCAATTGATTCCATATAAGGGTTGCTAACAACAGATCCATTAGCATCCAAACCACCATACAACAACAATTTATCGTCGTAAGCAATAATTGTCGCCCCTGAAAGTGAACCCAGCGTTGTGTTTTCTGTACTAAAATCCACCCAGTAACTACCATTCTCGGTACTCCAGATATTGTTAAGCAATTTACCTGAAGCAGTATAACCACCAACAATTAATGCTTTTGATTTTTTTGTACGCGAAGCAAACGAAAGTGACGAAAAATCGCCTACTGGGAAATTAGCAGGAATTTTTTCATTAACAACCCAGTTCCTTCCATCGGATGAAGTTGCAAAACTATAGGTATTATCTACTCCCGATTTCATTATCGACCACAGCTTACCGTCCAGTTCCAACAAAAAGTTTTCGAACCTGTAATTCACATCCGATACCACTACATTTTCGGTCATCCAGTTATACCCATCAGCGGTTGTGTATATTTTATCATCGTCAGTGAGCACATACAGCTTCCCCTTGTACTCATTTATACCTCTTAATGAACTGTTTAATGGCAGATTTTTTAATTCATTCGTCTTATCTATCCACATTTTCCCATCAGTGGAAGTGTACAGATAGTTACGAATGGTAGTACCTACATAAAGGTAAAATGTTTTATTAAAGTAAACTGCTTTCTGTAAACTTCCCGAATGCGAGTAAATTTCGTCTGCAATTTTGTTCCACTGATACAACTCTGGTTGAACTTTATGTATATTTACTTTTATCGGGTATAATCTGCTCGTTTTTGCATCGGCAGCATAGTTTTTGACTTTCACAACCCTTTCAAAGTTAAGTGTGTCCTTACCTGCAATCCCAACTGAATCGCTGATAGTACCCAAACCCAATGTATCGGTCAGGTATACATAGGCTCCGGACGAGCTGTAAAAACTAAAATTGGCGACAACTTTGGACACATCAGTAAGATAAGGAAGCGAATCCACATTCACAATAACCGAATCATTCAAATGAGCATCCCATTCCAAAGAAAACACAGCCTTTTCCAACCCTGCAACAGAATCATTTTTCGTAAAAGTCAACGACACGAAACTTGGATTCGATGAAGGTATGGTAGTATCAGTTTCAAACCAGTTACAAGATGAAAATGAAACGATTGTTAATAGTAATAGAACTAATCTGAAAGGGTTAAGTTTCATGAGCTGTTGTTTATTATTTTTGAGCGGACAAAGTTAAAAACATTTTATTGCTTAAGTATCCTGTATACTAAGATTTATTGTTTTTTAAAACTAAAAACGAGATATTTACAGAAATATTTTTGTTAGCTAATCATTTTCGGGCAGAAATAGCATTGTTACGTTTATTAAAAACCACAAATTACTCCAATTCCACAACCACCGGGCAATGATCGGAATGAACAGCATCGGCTAAAATAGCAGCCGATTTCAGCCGCTTGCGAAGCGGTTCGCTCACCCAATGATAATCGATGCGCCAACCTGCATTTCGAAAACGCGCACCTCCACGATAGCTCCACCAACTGTACTTTTCTGCACTTTGGTCGAAAACCCTGAACGTATCTACCATACCCGAAGCTTCGTACCTGTCGAGCCATTCACGTTCTTCGGGCAAAAAACCCGAAACACCATTCTGACGTTCAGGATGATTGATATCAATTGGTTTATGACAAATATTATAATCGCCACAAACTACAAGATTTGGACGTGTTTTTCGAACTTCTTCGATAAATGGCAAAAAGGCTTCTAAAAAATCCATCTTGAAAGCCTGACGTTCATCGCCCGACGAACCCGAAGGGATATAAACGCTTATCACGGACAAATCACCAAAGTCGGCCCGAATGACACGACCTTCAGCATCATAACGCGGGTTATTCATTCCCACCACCACATTATCGGGCGCTTTCTTAGTGAGAATTGCCACACCACTGTATCCTTTTTTCTCAGCCGAATGAAGGTAGGATGTATAGCCTAATTCAGCAAAAATCATTGTATCAATCTGATCCGGCTGTGCCTTTGTTTCCTGAAAACAGATGACATCCGGATCTTCGGACTGTAACCATTCGGTGAAATTTTTTGTAAGCGCAGCACGTATGCCGTTTACATTGTATGATATTATTTTCATGCTAGAATAATTATTTAAATGGTTTGTTTTGCATCTCCGGCTTCAACCAGCAAAGGTTTCGGGCTTGAGATTATTCATAAACAAACAACAATGCGGGCGAATATGTTCCCGGTCAGGAATTTGCTCTTTTTACCTTTTTATAGAGTTCCGAAGCAAATACAAAATCATTTAAATCCTGATTATCGACATGGAAAATATCCTCTTTCGATCCTTCCCATGCCTTCACTCCTTTGTTAATAAAGAAAATCTTTTCGCCAATTTCCATTACCGAATTCATATCGTGCGAGTTGATAATAGTAGTAATGTCAAATTCCACTGTAATTTCATGAATCAGCTGATCGATGATCAGGGAAGTTTTAGGATCGAGTCCGGAGTTAGGCTCATCGCAAAACAAATACTTGGGTTGCAAGGCAATGGCACGGGCAATGGCCACACGTTTCTGCATACCACCACTGATTTCGGAAGGTGGCAACTTAAATGATTTTTCCTCCAGATTCACATGCTTCAGGCAATAACGGGCACGCTCTTCCATTTCGTCGCGGGTGGTACGGGCAAACATTTCGAGGGGATACATTACGTTTTCGAGCACCGATAAAGAATCGAACAAAGCTGACCCCTGAAAAAGCATTCCGACTTCACGCCGCAACAAACGGATATCGGACATACGCATATCCGGCAGATTCCGTCCGTCGTATTCAATCTTTCCTTTGTCAATCCGGTGAAGCCCAATAATGCTTTTCATAAGCACTGTTTTACCTGATCCACTGGCGCCTATAATCATATTCGTTTTACCGTTTTCGAAAACTGCAGATACGTTTTTAAGTACCTGAACACCGTCAAACGATTTATCTATGTTTTTTACTTCAATCATCTTTTTGTGAATTTACGTCTTTACTAAGCAATAATTAATTAAGCATTAAATTAGTAATCAGAAGATTAAAGAATAAAATCAAGATACTGCTATTGACTACCGCATTGGTACTCGCCTTACCTACGTCGAGCGCGCCGCCATTGGCATAATAACCATAATAAGCTGCGACAGATGAAATCAGAAAAGCAAAAACCAATGATTTTACAAGCGAATAAAACACGTAATACGGAATAAATGCATACTGAATTCCCAACAAATAATCGGCTGTAGTAATCACATCCGAAAAAACTCCCACCATATATCCTCCGAGCAATCCTACTGCCATACTGAAAATCACCAAAAAAGGCATCATTACAACAAAAGCAACAATTTTAGGCAAAATGAGGTAGTTAGCCGAATTTACACCCATAATCTCAAGTGCATCAATCTGCTCGGTGATCCGCATCGTTCCAATTTCGGAAGCAATGTTCGATCCGATTTTTCCTGCCAATATCAAACAAAGAATTGTCGACGAAAATTCGAGCAAAAGCGTATCTCTTGTCACCAAACCTGTACTATAAGCCGGCAACAACGGATTTTCGGTATTTAGTTTTGTTTGAATGGTCATAATTGCACCTATGAATATCGATATAATGATAACGATAGGCAAAGATTGCAGTCCTAACTTCTCAAGTTCTTTTGGAAACTGACGGAAAAACATACGCCATCTGTCGGGCGAAACCATCACCCTCTTCATAAGCAATATATATTTTCCCGTATCCTGAAGTATACTCATAACTGTTTATCAATTAATTAAATTTATTTTCAGCGTACCAAAATAAGTTCGCATCCAAAGAGTGCAAATATACTCTTTTTTTAAATAACAGTAAAACGACAATCAAAACAATCGGGATCAGCTGTGCAACAGAAAAAGTCATACCGCTGTGATGGATGGATTGAATTTTAACGGCTAAAATAATTTCCATCAGGGTTAAAAAGTAAAAAAGCAGCCGGACTCCCAACTTTGCATCCGATTATAGAAGCAATGAAGTTCTTTAGTCAACTGCATAAGGATTTATTTTAATGAAAAAACCATAATACACTTACTTAATCCAAAAAAAATACGGATATTTGCATTTACGAAAACAGAATAATTATTCAAATAAACGATTAAATATGAACTCAAACGACATTCGCCAACTAGAGCCCAAAGCGCTTTGGCAACATTTCTACAGTCTTACACAAGTGCCCCGACCATCAGGTAAGAAAGAACCAATTGCAACATTTCTGGAGGACTTTGGCAAATCGCTCGGCCTCGAAACATTACGCGACGAAATAGGTAATGTATTAATACGTAAACCGGCTACTCTGGGTATGGAAAACCGCAAAGCAGTTGTACTTCAGGCGCACATGGACATGGTACCACAAAAAAACAGTCATGTGGCTCACGTTTTCGAAACAGATCCTATTCAGGCTTATATCGATGGCGACTGGGTAACAGCAAAAGATACAACACTCGGAGCCGACAACGGAATAGGTGTGGCAGCCGCCATGGCTGTGCTCGAATCGAAAGACATTCCTCATCCGGCTATCGAAATGTTTATTACTGTGGACGAAGAAACCGGCATGTTTGGTGCATTCGGATTGCAACCCAACTTTTTGAAAGGTGATATTCTTATCAATATGGATTCGGAAGACGAAGGTGAATTGTATGTAGGATGTGCCGGAGGTCTGGATGCAAACATCAGTTTTGCTTACAACGAAGTGGAAGTACCCGACGGAGATGTAGCATTAAAAATCTCACTTACAGGACTTAAAGGTGGTCACTCAGGTGTTGATATTCATTTACAGCGGGCTAATGCCAACAAGTTGATGTTCCGCTTTCTGAAAGATGCAGTAGCAGAATACGAAGCCCGCCTGGCAAGCATCGATGGTGGAAGTCTGCGCAATGCCATCCCACGCGAAGCATTTGCAGTGATTACTGTTCCGGCCGAAGGCGTTGAAGATATTATCGATTTGGTAAATGAATTGGAAGAGCTTTTTATTGAAGAATACAAAGGCGTTGAAAATAACATTACCTTCTCGGTTGATCAGGTAGAACTGCCAACAGGTTTGTTGCCCGAAGAAGTTCAGGACGACCTTATCAATGGCGTTACAGCTTGTTTCAATGGCGTTTTCCGCTTTATTCCGGAATTGCCCACTGTAGTGGAAACATCGAACAACTTAGCCATCATCAAGTCGAACGGAAAGTCGGTGGAGTTGAAATCATTGATTCGCAGCTCGGTGGAATCGCGCAAAGAAGAACTGGCTTCGCAAATCGAGAGCGCATTTGTGCTGGCAGGTGGAAAGGTTGAATTTACGGGTGGTTATCCGGGCTGGAAACCCGATCTGGAATCGCCGATTCTGAAAGAAATGACTAAAGTGTATGAAGATAAATACGGAAAAACACCCAAAGTAATGATCATTCACGCTGGTTTGGAATGTGGTATTTTAGGAACGCACTACCCAAAAATGGATATGATTTCGTTTGGACCAACCATTCGCTATCCACATTCGCCCGACGAAAAAGTAAACATTGCTACAGTACAAATGTTCTGGGACTATCTGAAAGCTACTTTAGCCAATATTCCTGCGAAATAATTATCATTTCATGTTCCCGGTTTCATGTTTCATTTTTAAATGAACACACGAAGCCGGGAACACAAAACACAAAAGCCAAATGAATAAACTTTTACTTATTGTAGCCTTTGCAGCAAGCACAATGGCTGTTTCAGCACAAAAAGACACAACAGCAGTCGACACATTTCGTTTTACAACGATAAAAGAAAACAAAATAACGCCTGTAAAAAACCAGGCAAGTTCGGGCACCTGCTGGAGCTTTTCGGCCCTGGGATTTTTCGAAGCCGAGTTACTTCGGATGGGCAAACCTAGCGTTGATTTGTCGGAGATGTTTGTCGTCCATCAATCATATGCCGACAAAGCTGATAAATTCGTTCGCATGAACGGAACAATCAACTTTGCAGGTGGTGGTTCGTTCTATGATGTAATGTACACTTTAAAAAATTATGGTATTGTCCCCGAGTCGGAAATGAGCGGGCTCAACTACGGGGAAGAAAAACACCGACATGGCGAATTGGATGCGCTTACCGAAGCTTATGTAAAAACGCTCGTTAAAAATCCGAACAAAAAACTCTCCACAGCATGGAAAAAAGGTTTCACAGGAATACTTGATGCATATTTGGGCGAACGCCCTAAAGAATTCGTGGCCAACGGCAAGAAATATACACCTGTAACTTACGCCCAATCTTTAGGACTGAACATGGACGATTATGTATCTCTAACGTCGTTCACCCATCATCCATTTTACTCGAAATTTGTAATCGAAATCCCCGACAACTGGCGTTGGGAAGAATCGTATAACCTGCCTTTGGACGAGTTTGCCAAAGTATTCGATTATGCCATCGACAATGGGTTCACAATAGCCTGGGGCTCGGATGTTAGCGAAAAAGGCTTCACCCGCAATGGCGTGGCCGTAAACCCTGAAGTAAAGAAGGAGAACCTCCCGGGATCCGATCAGGCCAAATGGCTCAATATCTCGCAAAAAGAAATGGAAGAACAAATTTACAAAGTGAAAGGACCTCAACCCGAAGTAAATGTAACACAAGAGATTCGTCAACGCGATTTTGATAACTACCAAACCACCGACGACCATGGAATGGTGATATACGGAACGGCCAAAGACCAGAACGGAACAAAATACTACCTTGTAAAAAACTCCTGGGGAACCGATAATAAATACAAAGGTATCTGGTATGCAAGCGATTCATTCGTAAAACACAAAACAATCAACATCGTTGTTCATAAAGATGCAATACCAAAAGAAATACTGAAGAAATTAGGACTGAAATAGAAAATAAACTATAGAAAACACAGAAAATCTAAAGATTCTGTTTCCGCTCCATCTGAAGTAAAAAAAACCGATCCAAAAACAAAAAATTTTGGGTCGGTTTTTTTGTTGATACAATGCGATTTTTGTATTTTTGAAGATTTTGTCGAACGAACGAATTTTTATTTTTACTGACCGCTGTTTTTTACTCTTATAATTATGAATGAAAATAATTCCATACATCAGGTTGTAGCGTTTACGCTGCACAGCATGGGACATTTAGGTTGTTTCCCCGAGTGTGTGGTAGTCGACACTGATGAAAAAGGAATATTCTCAACTCAATCGGTAAAAATAACATCTCAAAACAGAAACAACTATACGCACTTATTCGACGAAACCGACGAACTCCTTTTTCAGCTCTGCACAAAACTCGAGAAAGAATCAATTGTCTCAAAAGTAAACGAAAAGAAAACAGATTCATGGGACAAGTTAAGGCAAAAATACTTAGATGGCAAAAACTTGCCGCGCGAACTACAATACATTAAAGACTACCTGATTGAATACATCGAAACCAACCAAAATGCTTTTTTTGATTTGATTTCGGACAAACCCCTGTATCTGCCACAGGGCAAATTTCCTTTCACATGGATAAAAATAAATATCGAACAGGAGTTGCCCGAATTGCTCTATTGCTTCGATATACAAGCCGGAGAGATCAATTATTCCCTGAACATCAGCTGTAGAAAAAAACAAATCGATTTATCGGGCGGACTGCTTGTGTCACGAAAAAGAGCGCGCGTATTACTGAAGAACAAAATATTCGAATTCGAAGAGGAAGTTGACGGTTCCAAACTGATTCCTTTTTTCAATAAAAATCTGGTAACTGTGGGCCAACAGTATATGGAGGAATATATACAAAAAGTGATATTGCCACTTATACCTTCGAACCGGATTGTGCGATCCGGATTCGACATTATTACCGTTCCGGGAATGACAAATGCGACGCTAAGAGTAAAAGAACTATCACAAATACAACAAATTTCTCTTTTCGAAAACGAAGCAATTGACACTTCTCAGAAAAGTCTTGTTTTCGAACTTGTTTTCGAATATCAGAATTT
>CAYMHE010000022.1:30001-36624 GCA_964390175.1 uncultured Paludibacter sp. | reverse complement strand
ATCCTTGCCGTGGCAAATAACTATTGATCTTTTTTAGTGCTGAGTAGTTACGAAACAGCTTTAGTGAGAAATCAGCTTTTTTTGTCTTATGTTAATGATGGAGATGGTTTAATTGTTGAAAATTTGAGCGGAAAAGGCAAAGAAGAAATCAGGTTCCTGGGCATAGATGCCCCGGAAAGCAAACAATGTCGGAAATTAATTCAGGACGAAAGGGAAACACACCTGCCAGCTCAACTTTTGTTGGTGCTTGGTCGGTTATCACTCAATTTTCTGATTGAGCTCATACCACCAGGCACAAAGTTGACCGTCAAAACCGAAAGCAAGGATCCGTTAGATATTTATGGCAGAATATTGGCCTATGTCTATTTACCTGATGGAAGATGTGTAAATGACATACTCGTTTCAGAAGGCTACGCGAAGCCCTATAGCCGTTATTATTGTAGTGAACTTACAAACTATCAGATATTAAATATGAAGGCTAAAAACGAAAGAAAAGGATTGTATGGAATTGTGGATAATTTCTAGTATTAATGTACTTGAAATCATTATTGTTATTACTTTTATATATGTTATTTAGTTGTTTCTCTATTCAGAAAAATGTATATAAAAATGTATAGATGCAAAATCAGCCACTCACATTTTACTGTAAGTGGCTGATTTTTAAGTCGGGGTAGCGGGATTCGAACCCACGACCCCCTGCTCCCAAAGCAGGTGCGCTAACCGGACTGCGCTACACCCCGTGCATATCATTTCTGAATTGCGAGTGCAAAGGTAAGATGTTTTTCTGAAAATACAAACATTTTGTTGTATTTTTGTAAAATAAAAAACTGGTTTTTTGTTGCTGATGGTATCAAAAAACTGATATTCTGAATTTTAAAATATGGCAGGAATTTACATACATATCCCATTTTGCAAACAACGTTGCACTTATTGCGACTTTTATACCCAGGTTGCACCTCAAAAAATACCGGAAATAGTAACATCTATCGTTTCGGAGCTCCATTTGCGCAAAGATTATTTGAAAAATCAACAGGTAGATACTATATATTTTGGAGGTGGCACGCCAAGTCTTCTAAATTATTTACAATTTAAATCAATTTTCAATGCTATTTTCGATACTTATAATGTAGACAAGGATGCAGAGATTACTTTTGAAGCAAATCCTGATGATTTAAGTCCGGCTTTTTTGAACGATGTGATGAAGCTACCTTTTAACCGGATCAGCATTGGTATTCAATCTTTCGACGATGAATTTCTCAAAAAAATAAACCGGCGACATAGTGGCCTACAGGCTATAAAAGCAGTGCAGGAGTGTAAACGGCATGGCATAAATAACATAAGTGTTGATCTTATTTACGGACTGCCTGGTCAGACGATGGAGAACTGGAGCAAGGAGCTTGAGACAGCTTATGGTCTGGATGTACAACATATTTCGGTCTATGGATTGACCTACGAACAAGGTACTCGCCTGTGGAAACAGCGAGAAATGGGTATGGTACAAGTGGTTGATGAGGACGTAATGATTGAAATGTACGATCTTATGCTTCAGAAAATGAACGAAAAAGGTTTTGAAGCTTATGAAATATCGAACTTTGCATTACCCGGCTATCGATCCCGTCATAACAGCGCCTACTGGAAAATGAATCCTTACCTTGGGGTTGGACCTTCGGCACATTCTTTCGACGGAAACTCGAGACAATGGAACATTGCTTCGAATACTAAATACATTAATGCAATAAAAAATGGGGTGGTTCCTTTTGAAAAAGAGGTGCTTAGCGTGAATGATCGATACAATGATTATGTAATGGTGTCTCTCAGAACTGCCGATGGCATAGATATTGATTTCATCGAAAAGCAGTTTGGAACTGAGTTTTCGGACTATTGTATCATAAATTCAACTCCATTTATAAATTCGGATAAAATGATTCAATCCAATAATATACTAAAACTCTCGAAAGAAGGAATTCAAATTTCAAATTTAATAATAAGTGACTTAATGAAAGTATGAGTGATTTTTCTTTACTGTTTCCGATTTTTCGGATGGTACTGATTCTACTCAAAAATATTTAGTACTTTTGTGTTTTAAATTAAGTAAGTTCATTATGGGTAAATTGACTCAGGAAAGTAATTTTCGCAAAAAATTTTCGCGTTGGTTTTGGGGATTGTTCGGTTTTGGTATACTGTCAATAGTACTTATTTTTGTATTTATCTGGATAGGTTGGATTGGCTATCTTCCACCAATTGACGAGCTTCAAAATCCAATTAATAAGTATGCTACCGAAATATACAGCTCCGATTTACAGGTGTTGGGTCAATTTTCGAAAAGTAAAAATAACAGGGTAAAAACTGAATACAATCAGATTTCAGAAAATGTAATAAATGCTTTGGTGGCTACTGAAGATGTGCGATTCTACGATCATTCGGGGATAGATGGTATTGCATTGGCGCGTGCTGCTGTTTTCAGAGGTATTTTCCAAATAAAAAGTTCGGGAGGTGGAAGTACCTTAACACAGCAATTGGCCAAACAGCTTTATTCTCCCGAAGCCGGAAACATTATCGAACGTGCTTTTCAGAAACCAATTGAGTGGGTTATATCCGTGAAACTCGAAAGGCTTTATTCAAAAGAAGAAATTATTACATTGTATCTCAATCAGTTCGATTTTCTGAATAATGCTGTAGGGATAAAGTCAGCTTCGCAAATTTATTTCAGCAAGAGTCCTTCTAAATTAAAAATTGAAGAAGCTGCAACACTTGTTGGTATGTTGAAAAATTCATCGCTGTACAACCCCGTACGTTTCAACGAACGAACAAAAAACCGCAGAAATGTAGTGCTCAACCAAATGCGAAAAGCTGATTTTATTACTTCAGAGCAATACGATTCGCTTAAATTGCTGCCTCTGACGCTGAATTATAAAAAGGCCGATCACAAATTAGGACTTGCTCCTTACTTCAGAGAATATTTGCGACTTACCCTTACAGCCAAGGAACCCAAGAGAAGTGACTATGCAAGCTGGCAGGATCAAAAGTACAAAGATGATCTTTGGCAGTGGGAAAACAATCCTTTGTTCGGATTCTGTAATAAAAACACAAAGCCCGATGGATCGCCTTATAATATTTATGTGGACGGGCTGAAAATATATACTACAATTGATTCGCGCATGCAACAATATGCCGAAGAGGCAGTGAAGGAGCACATAGAATCGCTTCAAAAAACGTTTTTCAGAGAGAAAAGAGGACGTTCGTATGCTCCATTTTCGAAAAGAATGAAGCAAGAAGATGTGGATGGCATTCTGGAACGGTCGATGAAACAAACCGAACGCTATATTAAAATGAAAGCGGCCGGTTTTACGAAAGAACAGATAAAAGTACTGTTCAACGAAAAAATTGAAATGCAGGTGTTTTCGTACAATGGTATGATAGACACTGTTATGTCGCCAATGGATTCAATCAGGTATCATAAGCATTTCTTGCGCTGTGGTTTTATGTCGATGGATGTGCGAAGCGGGCATGTCAAAGCTTATGTGGGTGGCCCTGATTTCAGTCAATTTCAGTACGATATGGTAAACATGGGTCGCCGTCAGGTGGGTTCAACAGTGAAACCTTATTTATACACTCTGGCTATGGAAGAAGGAATGTCGCCTTGCGACAGAACCATTAATCGCCCTATTACACTTATCGATGGCAACGGACATCCCTGGACGCCACGAAATGCTTCCAAATCGCGAATCGGCGAATCGGTATCGCTACGTTGGGGATTGGCCAACTCTAATAACTGGATTTCGGCCTATTTGATGAGTTTATTTACTCCCGAGGCATTAGTTAAACTGATGAAGTCTTTCGGTATCAGGGGGCAACTGGATCCGGTAGTTTCACTGGCTTTAGGTCCATGCGAAATTTCTGTTGCCGAAATGGTAGATGCTTACACAGCCTTTCCAAACAAAGGAATACGGGTGGAACCGGTATACGTTTCACGCATTGAAGATGCCAATGGAAATGTGATCGCTACCTTTGCTCCGAAAATGCATGAGATATTCAGCGAAACGACTGCCTATAAGATGATCTATATGATGCGTTCGGTAGTGGACGGTGGAACCGGTGGAAGAATACGCCGAAACTATGGTTTGATGATGCCTATGGGTGGAAAAACAGGTACAACTCAAAACAATTCTGACGGTTGGTTTATGGGTTATACTCCTTCGCTTGTTTCGGGTGTTTGGGTAGGTGGTGAAGATCGTTCCATTCATTTCGACAATATTGGCGAAGGGCAGGGTGCAAGTATGGCTTTGCCAATTTGGGCTTTGTACATGAAAAAAGTATTGAACGATTCAAGCCTTGGTTATTCATCAACCGAGAATTTTGATGTCCCCGGTACTTTTAATGCCACGGGTGGATGCGAGGAAAACTTGTTTGAGTAGGCTCTCTGTATCAGAAAAAATAAATACTTTTCTGAAATAAAGCTAAAGAAACAATCAGCTTCGATTTATATTGTGAAATATTTAGCATTTTTGTAGCGACTTAAAAAAAGTATTTATACCATCTGTATTTTGAATTGATTAATAAACAGAGATTGAAAAAGACAGTACTCATACTAATTCTCGGTAGTTTCTACATATTGGGTTTTTCCCAATTGAATACAGAGCGCATTTTGACTATTGGTCGAAATGCTTTGTATTTTGAGGACTATGTGCTTTCTATTCAGTATTTCAATCAGGTAATCAAAATAAAACCATATTTGGCAGAGCCTTATATGTACAGAGCTATGGCCAAAATTCAACTTGGCGATGACCTTGGTGCCGAAATAGATGCATCGGAAGCTATCGAAAGAAATCCCTTTCTTCCTCAGGCCTACTACGTTCGCGGTTATGCACGCCGGAAGTTAAAACAGTATACCGATGCCGTTGATGATTTTTCGAAAGCTTATCAGTTTAGTCCCAATAGTTTGAACCTGTTGCTTAACAGGATGGATGCGCTTGTCAGGCTCGAAAAATACGAAGAGGCTATGGCGGATTTAGACTCCTATATCAAAAAAAGTCCCAAATCGACAAATATGTTTTACGAAAAAGGTGTGATTCAACTTTCGATGAAGGATACCTTAGGTGCCGAAGCGTCTTTTAACCAATATATTCAGCTCGATAGTACCAATAGTATGGGCTGGAGTGCGCGAGCATTGCTTATGATGCAGCGAAATAATGTGGACGCAGCTTACAAAGACTATACGCTGGCCATTAAAAATAAATCAACTTATGCCGGCGATTACATCAATAGAGGTGTTCTGAATGTAAAACGCAAGAACTTCAGACAAGCGCTTACCGACTACGACATGGCTATTCAGTTGGATAAAAAAAGTGATCTTGCCTACTATAACCGCGGGTTGCTGCGCGCTAACCTGGGTGACAATAACAATGCTTTGGCCGATTTGGACATGGTAATGAAACTGGATTCTACCAACTTTGATGCTCTCTTCCGAAAAGCCTCTATCGAAAACTCGTTGGGACTTTTCAGTGCTGCAAAAGCCGATTTTGATGCGATAATCAAAAAATATCCCTACTTTATTCCGGCTTACTGGGGTTTATCTGATGCCGAGGCTGGCCTGGGTAACAAAAAAGAGGCATTCAAATACAGGCAAATGGCATATGAGATTGATAAAAATAAAGATGCACTAAAAAAGAATGCTAAAAATGAATTGTTGGCCGATAATAAGATAGACGAAAGTGCACCAAAAGGTTCGACCAGTCGAAAAACAGAAATGTTCAATCGTTTTGTAACGCAGAATATTGATGATTCGCAATCGTCGTCGAAATACGAAGATTCGAAACGAGGAAATGTGCAGGACAATTATGCCGACCTTGTCAATCAGCGGAATTTTGTTTTGTCGTATTATGCAAAAACGGATGAAATAAGACGAACAAATCTGTATCAGTCCATGGTAGAGGATTACAATAAAAAACGTTTGCTGGGAACTTCGCTCAAAATAACTAACAATGAAATTGCACTTACTTCCGATTTAATTAGTTCGCATTTCGAGGCGATTAATAGTATTTCGGGTAAAATTTCGCAAGATGAATCGAATGCAGATTTGTATTTTCACAGAGCATTGGAATTTGCATTGGTACAGGATTTTAGCAGTTCGGTTGAGGATCTTAATAAAGCATTGTCGCTTCGTCCTGATTTTACGATTGCATACTTTTGCAGGGCTAATATAAGGTATAAGCTGGTCGATTTTCAGAAAAATACCCTTGTGGCTGCAAATGAAAACGGAGAGAATACATCCGATAAAAATGCCAGGCTTCTTGCCGAAAGACAAACCCAGTTCAATGTTGAGATGATTATGCGCGACTATGATAAAGTTATTGAAATGCAGCCCGACTTTGCATTTGCCTACTACAACAAAGCCAACATTCTTTGTACGCAAAAAGATTTTAGTTCGGCTATTTTCAATTACTCAAAAGCAATTAGTTGTGATGCTGAGTTTGCAGAGGCCTATTTTAATCGTGCATTGACTTACCTCTTTATTGGAGAAGATGCTAAAGGTCTTTCAGACTTGAGTAAGTCGGGAGAACTTGGTATTTATCAATCATATAATCTTTTGCAAAGATTTGGAAAGTAACTGCCCAACTGAATGT
>CAYMHE010000022.1:0-29901 GCA_964390175.1 uncultured Paludibacter sp. | reverse complement strand
TATCAATCATATAATCTTTTGCAAAGATTTGGAAAGTAACTGCCCAACTGAATGTAGCAGTTACCTGTTTCCTTTCGCTCTCCAAAACTATCGCCCAAATTCTTTTAGTACCTTTTGTTTTTACTAACGATGCACTAAAAAACTCCAAAGTAGTTTTATTTGGTTACGACAGTAGCTTCCAGGTTTTTGTTCCTGATCTGAATATAAATCTTCGAACCGGATTTGCTGTAAGCCGATTGTACATAGCCCATACCAATTCCTTTTTTTGAATCAGGGAGAATTGTTCCCGAAGTTACCTCGCCGATAATTTCATTTTGTTCATTTACAATTTGATAACCATGACGGGGAATTCCACGCTCTGTCAGTTCAAAACGAACAAGTTTGCGGGCAACACCTTCTGTTTTTTGTTTTTCGAGCAACGGACGATCGATGAAATCTTTGCCATCAACAAATTTAGTAATCCATCCCAGGCCAGCTTCGATAGGCGAAGTAGTATCGTCAATGTCATTGCCGTACAAGCAGAAACCTTTTTCGAGTCGTAAAGTATCGCGAGCACCTAATCCAATGGGTTTAATACCATAAGCAGCACCCGTTTCGAACAAAGCAGTCCATATTTTATTTCCTTCCTCGGGATAGAAATACAATTCAAAACCGCCTGCACCGGTATAACCTGTATTGGAAAGAATCACATTATCAACCCCGGCAAAAGTGCCCGTAGCAAATGAATAATAAGGAATTTGGGAAAGATCCACCGTTGTTAGCTGTTGCAGCAGTTCGGTAGCCTTAGGTCCCTGAACAGCCAACTGAGCCATCCACTCCGAAGCATTTTCCAGCTCGGCACCTACCGAATTGTTGGCTACGCACCAGTTCCAGTCTTTCTCAATGTTCGAAGCATTGACAACAAGCAGATACTTATTTTCTTCAAAATAATACACCAGCAAATCGTCCACAATGCCACCTTTCCCGTTGGGGAAACAGGTATACTGCACTTTTCCTATTGTAAGTGCCGATACATCGTTTGTAGTTACTTTCTGTAAAAATTCAAGTGCGTGAGGGCCTTTTACCCAGAATTCGCCCATGTGCGAAACATCGAATACCCCAACGCCATTGCGAACAGTCAGATGCTCGTCGCTGATGCCGCTGTATTCGATAGGCATATTATAACCTGCAAATTCATGCATTTTTGCACCAAGTGCAATGTGTATATCGGTAAATGCTGTTGTTTTCATTTGTTGAAACTTTTATATATATATTCGTCGCTTTTCAGTATGAATTTTGATTTCAACGATTTATAAATCAAAATTATACATCCTTGTAGCACGAATTGAAATTGTGTTTATGTATTGATAGTATCAGAGATTCAAACTGTAAAATGACTAGTAGAAGCCTTAGCTTTCTTGCTAAAGCCTCTAAAAACAAATCACCATTCGTATGAAATCAGCTTATTTTTTTTCAAGTAATTCGGCAATTTTCACGATCACCATCATTGCTTTTTCCATCGACTGAACAGGGACATATTCGAACCGTCCGTGGAAGTTATGACCACCGGCAAATATGTTAGGACAGGGGAGACCTTCGTACGAAAGACGGGCACCATCGGTTCCACCTCTGATAGGTTTTACATTCGGCTTAACTCCCACAGCTTCCATGGCTTCGAAAGCCAAATCGACTACATGCATTACTGGTTCTACTTTTTCACGCATGTTATAGTACTGGTCGCGCAGTTCAAGTGTGGCTGTACCTTCACCGAATTCCGCATTTATTTTATTCACCAAATGTTGCATTTCCTTTTTCCGGCGTTCGAAACGATCGCGGTCGTGATCGCGGATAATGTAGCTCAGCGATGATTTTTCTACAGTACCTTCCATGCCCACCAAATGGTAAAATCCTTCGTATTTTTCGGTATGTTCGGGTGTTTCGTGGCGTGGAAGCATGCTTGCAAACTGGTAAGCTACCCGCATAGAATTCAACATTTTGTGCTTGGCATAACCCGGATGAACGTTCAGCCCCTGAAAATTAATTTTGGCGGCTGCTGCGTTGAAATTTTCGAATTCAAGTTCGCCTATCTCGCCACCATCAATTGTATAAGCCCATTCGGCGCCAAATTTCGGCACATCAAAATGATCGGCTCCCTGACCAATTTCTTCGTCGGGGGTGAAACCAATGCGTATTTTACCGTGTTTAATTTCAGGATGAGCCAGCAGGTATTCCATTGCAGTTACAATTTCGGCCAATCCGGCTTTGTCGTCGGCACCTAGGAGTGTAGTTCCATCGGTTACAATTATATCCTGACCTTTGTACTGAAGAATTTCGGGATATTTTTCTGTTTCGAGTACAATCAACTTTTCATCGTTGAGCAAAATATCATTTCCATCGTAGTTTGCTACAATCCGGGGCTTAACATGTTTTGCAGTCATGTCGGGGCTGGTGTCCATATGTGCAATAAAACCGATTGTGGGAACTTGCTTGTCGGTATTGGCCGGCAGCGTAGCCATTATATAACCGTTTTTATCCACCTCAACTTCCTGCAATCCTATAGATTTAAGTTCTTCTACCAAAAACTTGGCAAAAATCATTTGTCCCGGTGTACTGGGCGTCATATTTGTATTTTCGTCAGATGTAGTAGTAAAACTGACGTAGTTTAAAAAGCGTTCTGTTAGTGTCATATTGTTATTTTTTTTATTGTACAAAGTTACTTTTTTTTTTCGGTATATTTTCTCAGAAAACTGTCTTTTTTAAATTTGCAAAATTGTAAAAAACAATAAAATAAAGAGACTTCCTTTTATTTATATTTTAATCTATTTTATTGATTTAAAATTTAATAGCGTAATTAATCGAAAGCTTTACTGTAAATTATTGAAACGGTAAATTACTTTTTAAAAGCTTTCAGTGCTTTGGTTGGTTTGCCATCGCTTCCCCAACAGCTCAATCCGTAATGACTCCAGTTACGCGCACCCTGAGGTTCCCAATAGAAGACGCCCAATCCATTTTGGGTGGGTACAGCTTTGGTTCTTTTTATCACTTCCTTCAGCATCTGATAGGTGTTTTCAACTTTGAAATCCTCACCACCAACTTCCACTACCATTACTTGTTTGCCATAGCGGGTCGACATATCTTTCATGTTATATTCCAATGCATCAATTATTTCGCTGTAGTCAGGCTTGTTATCTAGCCAAAAGGGATAAAACGACATACCAATGATATCATATTTGGCGCCGTGTTTGGTGGCATTGTCGAACCACCAACGAAAACGCTCGTTATTATTGCCCTGATCTACGTGAATAATTACTTTTGTAGTTGGCGATACAGCTTTTATGGCATCGTAACCTTTATTGATAAGTTGTACCAGTTGAGGCCAGTTATCGGTATGTCCTTCGGGGTAAATCATACCTGTAGGAATTTCGTTGCCAACCTGCACCCATTCGGGTGTTACTCCTGCATCTTTCAATGCCGACATAACTTCGAAAGTATAATCGTAAAGCGCTGTTTTTAGCTCTTCAAAATCAAGACCTTCCCATGCTTTTGGTTTTACTTGTTTAGCCGGATCGGCCCAGGTGTCGCTGTAATGAAAGTCAATCATCACGCGCATGCCCTGTTTCTTGGCTCTGACAGCCATTGCTACTGTTTCGTCTTTACTGCAATGTCCGCTGAAGGGATTGTCGGAAGGATGAACCCAGGTTCGCAAGCGAATGGAGTTGATGCCGTTATCCTTTAATATCGTTAAGCAATCTTCTTCTTTTCCCTTGTAATTGTAGAATTTATAACCACTTACTTCCATTTGCGGCAACCAGCTTACGTCGGCTCCTTTGGCAAATGCTGTATTCTTATTTCCTGCAAAGCCTGATACAAGAAAAATGCTCCCAAAAGAAGCCAGAAGCAACAATTTTAGATGATATGATTTCATGTCTTTTTTTCTGAATATTTAAACCAAAACAAAGGTAATTATTTTTGTTGAAACAATTAGCGGACAAATACAGGACGGATAAAATCTGCACTATGCGAATTACTGAAAATGATTGAAAACTTTTAAATTTTTCCTTACCTTTGTGACTTGTAAATTTTATTAACTTTCAAATCAGATAAACTCAAAATTATGGCTGTAATTAAACCTTTTAAGGGCATTCGTCCACCTGAAAATCTTGTGGAAAAAGTGGCTTCACGTCCTTACGATGTATTGAATTCTGAAGAAGCCCGTGCCGAAGCGCAGGGAAATCCTATGTCGTTGTATCATATCATTAAGCCCGAAATTGATTTTGAACCGGGAACTGATGAGCATGATGAAAAGGTGTATAATAAGGCTTTTGAAAATTTTAGTAAATTCAGAAACGAAGGTTGGTTGGTGCAGGACGATACTGAGAAATACTATGTGTATGCTCAGACCATGAATGGAAAAACCCAGTATGGTTTGGTGGTTTGTGCCTCAGTGGAGGATTATATGAACGAACGGATTAAAAAGCACGAACTTACACGTCGCGACAAGGAAGAAGATCGTATGAAGCATGTAAGAGTGAACAATGCTAATATTGAGCCTGTGTTTTTTGCTTACCCGCATCGGGATGAGCTGGATGAGATTGTTGCAGAAGTGATTAAAAAAGAGCCTGTTTACGATTTTATTGCACCGGGTGATGGTTTTGGTCATCATTTTTGGGTGATTGACGATGAAAAACAGATAACACGCATTACGGCCATTTTTGAGGAAATACCTTCACTTTATATAGCTGATGGTCATCATCGAAGCGCAGCAGCTGCTTTGGTAGGGAACGAAAAACGTCTTCAAAACCCAAACCATACCGGCAACGAAGAATATAATTTCTTTATGGCTGTTTGTTTTCCCGACAATCAGTTGACGATTATCGACTATAACCGTGTTGTGAAAGATTTAAATCATCTGACGGATGAAGAGTTTCTTGCTCAACTTGAAAACAATTTTGAGCTTGAGCCAAAAGGTACTGAAATATATAAACCCAATAAATTGCATAATTTTTCGTTGTATCTATCGGGGAAATGGTATTCGCTTACCGCTAAAGAAGGTACATATAACGACAACGACCCTATTGGTGTGTTGGATGTAACTATTTCGTCGAATTATATTTTGGATGAAATACTTGGTATAAAAGATCTTAGAAGCGATAAACGCATTGACTTTGTGGGAGGTATCCGTGGACTTGGCGAATTGCAGAAACGTGTGGACAGTGGAGAAATGCGCGTAGCTCTGGCGCTTTATCCTGTATCGATGAAACAAATTATCGACATTGCCGATAGTGGTAATATTATGCCTCCTAAAACTACATGGTTCGAACCTAAATTACGTTCTGGACTTGTAATTCACGAACTTGTCTGATAATTCTGATAACAGTTAATTTGCTTTCGAATATTATATTCCGAAAGTAAATAGCTCCATAACTTATTGATTATGATGAAGAAACTTTTGTATCTTTTGCTCATTTCTGCTACAGTGTTTTTATTGCAGGGATGTAGTTTAAACTCACGCATCAAAAAGGCTGATAAACAGTTTGAGTCGGGTGAGTATTTTGCTGCAGGCACAAGTTATAAAAGGGTTTTTTCGAAAATTCCGGCAAAAGATAAGGAATTGCGTGCCCGTGTTGCCTTTCGTCAGGCTGAATGTTCGCGTATTTTGAATTACAACAATGCCGAGCAAATGTACAATAATTCAATACGTTTTGGAAACACTGACAGTCTTGTTTTGTTGCGTTACGCACAGGTGTTGCAACGCAATGCCAAATATGCCGATGCCGATAAAAACTATAAATTACTATACGCTAAAGACTCGGCCAATGTGTTGGCCAAAAATGGTTTGCAGGTTGTCGATTCGGTAGCCAAATTAAAAGCAAATCCCGGTTTGTATGTAGTGAAGAAAATGGCAAACCTCAATGCGCGTCGTTCTTATTCATTTAGTCCGGTGTTTCTGAATTCCGATGCCGACCAATTGTATTTTACTTCGAACAGGGTTTACAATAATAAAGTATTGCAAAAAAATTCCTCAGTCACCGGGTTGCAACTGAACCATATTTATTCGGTTCGCAAAAATGCAGCCGGGAAATGGGAAAAGCCAGTCAAAATCGATAGTGAGATAAACTCGGCTTCCACCGATAATGGAGCATGTTCGTTTTCGCCAGATGGCAATTTAATGTTTTTTACCCGCGCCAATCAGCAGAATGTGACGGGCTTAGGAACGCAGATTTTTGTTTCGAACAGGGCAGGAGGGGCCTGGAGCGAACCTAAGTACCTGAAGATTTTCAAGGACAGTACCGTTTCGGTAGGACATCCGGCTATGGCGCCCGATGGACAAACGCTGTATTTTGTTTCGGATCATCCAAAGGGAAAGGGCGGAAAAGACATTTGGAAAGCCAAATACGAAGGCGGTGAGTGTAAAGAAATTGAAAATCTGGGTAATGATATAAATACAGCTGCCGACGAAATGTTTCCGACTGTGCGACAGAACGGTACGCTCTATTTTTCATCCAACGGACACATTGGTTTGGGCGGCCTCGATGTATTTAAGGCCACGCTTACCGAAGGAAAGGGATGGTCTGTAGTAAATATGGGCGTTCCGCTGAATTCAAATGCCGACGATTTCGGAATGACTTTCGAAGGTAAAGACGAAAAAGGATTTTTCAGTTCGAACCGTGGCGAAACAAGAGGTTATGATGCATTATGGAGCTTTGAGCTTCCTGTTTTTGAGTTTTACCTCGAAGGAAAAGTGCTTGATGAAGCTGCTCAGCCAATTCCCGATGCTGTTGTCAGACTTGTGAGCGATAAAGGATTGAATGTCCGTGTTGCGACCAGGAAAGATGGAAGTTACCGAATGAAGCTCGATAAAAACAGCGAATGTGTTATGATGGCTTCGGCGCGTGGTTATCTGAACAAAGAAGCTAAGATTTCGACTTCCGAACAAAATGAAAACAAAGTTTTTGCTCAAAACTTTCAGCTTTCCACCATTTATAAGCCTATTCAGATTGATAATATATTTTATGAATTCGGTAAATGGGATTTGACACCTTCTTCCGAAGCCGGACTTAAAGCTTTGATGGACATTCTTACAAGTAACCCCAATATATCCATCGAGTTGA
The DNA here is from genome assembly GCA_964390175.1 of uncultured Paludibacter sp. Classification (GTDB taxonomy): domain Bacteria; phylum Bacteroidota; class Bacteroidia; order Bacteroidales; family Paludibacteraceae; genus Paludibacter. The sequence continues at coordinate 22,810 of CAYMHE010000022.1, read as the reverse complement.
GTGCTCATACCGATTTTGTGGGAAATAACCAATCCAATAAAGTGCTCTCGGAACGACGTGCACAAGCAGTTGTGGATTATCTTGTGTCGAAAGGAATTGCCAAAGCACGCCTTACTTCGGTGGGTTATGGCGAGGAAAAACCTTTCGTAATAGATGCTGTTGCTGCTAAAAAATATCCTTTTCTTAAAGAAAATGATATCCTTACGGAGGAATTTGTAAGCAAATTAACTCCCGAACAACAGGAGCAAGCCAATCAGATGAACCGGCGTACCGAATTCAGAGTACTTACAACAACTTATCAATAAGTGGATTGATAAGCTTATTCAATCCTGACAATTAAAATTATTTAAATGAAACAATATCTCGATTTATTGCAACGTGTTATGGCCGAAGGTGTGAAGAAAGAAGATCGCACCGGAACGGGTACGATAAGTGTTTTCGGGCATCAAATGCGTTTTAATCTCGAAGAAGGATTTCCTTGTTTGACAACTAAAAAACTTCATCTCAAATCAATTATTCACGAGCTGCTTTGGTTCCTCAATGGAGATACGAATGTAAAATACCTGCAGGAAAACGGCGTAAGGATATGGAACGAATGGGCCGACGAAAATGGCGACCTTGGGCATATTTATGGTTATCAATGGCGTTCGTGGCCCGATTACAAGGGCGGTCATATTGATCAGATTACAGAAGTAGTGAATACGATTAAAAACAATCCAGATTCTCGCCGGATCATTGTAAGTGCCTGGAATGTAGCTGACATTCCTAATATGAATTTACCGCCCTGTCATGCTTTCTTTCAGTTTTATGTGGCCGATGGACGGTTGAGTCTTCAGCTTTATCAGCGAAGCGCCGATATTTTTCTTGGCGTTCCGTTCAATATTGCTTCCTATGCTTTACTGTTGCAAATGATGGCGCAGGTAACGGGACTTAAAGCGGGTGATTTTGTTCATACCCTGGGCGATGCACATATTTATTCCAACCATTTCGAGCAGGTGGAACTTCAGTTGAGTCGCGAACCACGTCCGCTTCCAACAATGAAAATAAATCCGGAGGTAAAGAGCATTTTCGATTTTAAGATTGAAGATTTTGAATTGATTGATTACAATCCACACCCGCACATAAAAGCAGATGTAGCAGTTTAAATGAATGTTATGTAATAAAATGTATAATTTATACTTTGTTTAACAGATAAATTACATTGTTATTCAGTTTAATTTGTACTTTTGTCATCCTGTGCGTTTACGTTTAATGTCTTTTTTGTAAAGAAATAGCCTCATTTCCAATTTATTGAATTAATTATAGGACTTGATATTTTCTTCATGAGAAAATTTATTTTTGTTACAAGTATTACTCGTAAATTTAAAAATCGTAAAATATTATGTCAAAAATTTCGATTATTGCCGCAATTGCTGATAATTATGCAATAGGCAAAGCTAACAAATTGCCGTGGCATCTGCCTGCCGATCTGAAACATTTCAAACAACTTACTTCGGGGCATGCTATTTTGATGGGTAAGCGAACTTACGAAAGTCTCCCCAATGGTCCATTGCCCAACCGCAAGAATATTGTTTTAACTTCAGTGCTTTCGGAGGGAGTAAACGAAGGCTATTTTGAAGCCAACTCTTTTGAGGATGCTTTCGACTTGTGTGAACATGAAAAGCAGATTTTTATTATCGGTGGAAGTTCAATCTACAAGCAGAGTCTTGACAAAGCCGATTCAATGTATATTACCTGGGTACATGCATCATTTCAGGCCGATGCTTTTTTCCCGGAATTTGACCTGAAAAACTGGAAAGTGATTACGCAGGAGGATTTTCCGGCCGACGAAGCAAATCCATATCCTTATTCGTTTGTATATTACGAACGGAAAAAGAAGAAAAAATAATTTTATTGATAGGAAACGCCATTTTTAAATCTTAAAAATGGCGTTTTCTATGTAATTAAAATAAAATTACAAACCAGTGTGATGTAAATTGTGTTTTTATCTTTCAAAATGATTATCTTTGCTGCAAATTTAAAACGAAACGATAAAACACACATTTTTATATGAGTTATTTCTTCAAACCCCAAGATTATACTCCTATTCTGAATTTACAACAAACAGAATTAGGGATTACCAAAATTAAAGATTTTTTTCAGGCAAATCTTTCGGCCGAATTAAGATTGCGCCGTGTTACAGCACCTCTTTTTGTGCTTCGTGGTACAGGAATAAACGATGACCTGAATGGTACCGAACGTGCAGTTAATTTTCCTATTATGGACATGGGCGATGTGCGTGCCGAAGTAGTTCATTCGCTGGCTAAATGGAAAAGACTCACGCTGGGCGATTACGGAATAGAAAATGGCTATGGTATTTACACCGATATGAATGCGATTCGCGCCGATGAAGAATTGGGAAATATACACTCCCTGTATGTCGATCAATGGGATTGGGAGCGTGTGATGACAGCCGAAGAGCGCAACGTTGATTTTCTGAAAATGATAGTGCGTCGCATTTATGCCACGCTTTTGCGGACAGAATACCTTGTTTCCGAGAGTTTTCCTCAGATAAAACCCTATCTCCCGGCCGAAATAACTTTCATTCATTCAGAAGAGTTACGTCAGATGTATCCCGATAAAACGCCGAAGGAAAGAGAAACCGAATTTGCAAAAAAACATAAAGCTGTTTTTATAATTGGCATCGGCGGCGTGTTGGGCGATGGAAAAAAACATGATGGACGTGCGCCCGATTATGATGATTGGTCGACGCTAGCCGAAAATGGTTTACCGGGTCTGAACGGAGATATCATTCTTTGGAATCCTGTATTGGAAATCGCTTTCGAAATTTCGTCGATGGGTATTCGTGTGGATAAAGCAGCTTTATTACGTCAGTTAGAAATTGAAGGAAAACAGGAAAGACTCGAAATGTATTTTCACAAACGCTTGATGGACGATACCTTACCACTTTCGGTGGGTGGTGGTATCGGGCAATCGCGCTTGTGTATGTTCTTCCTGCGCAAAGCACACATTGGCGAAATTCAGGCAAGTATTTGGCCCGAGGCAATGATAAAAGAATGTAAGGAACATAACATTCACCTGATTTAACTGAAATCCCGGAAAACTCAAGATGTTGATTTTCCGGGATTTTTGTTTCTGAAAGACAAAAGACAAAGGACAAAAGACAAAGGACAAAAGACAAAAGATAAAAGACAATATGCCGATATGATAATGTGCCAATTGTGGAAGAAATGCAGGCAAAGGCGAAGGCAAAGGCAAAGTGGTCGGGATTCCGAGACTTTAGACAAAAGAACAAAGACAAAAGACAATGTGTTAATGTTCCAATTGTTGAACTTGTCTTTGCCTGTGCCTTCGCCTTTGTCTGTCTGAACTCAAACCTCAGAACCCGAAACAGAACCCGAAACTCGAAACCCGAAACTCGAAACTCAGAACCCGAAACTCAGAACCCGGAACCCGAAACCCGAACTCCAAACCCCGTAACTATATGCGAAATAAATTGCAATTATAAGCTATTTTTTGTACTTTCGCACATTGTAAATACTCTACAGAATAAACTTATAGAACATGAATATAGATTTTCAAAAATCAGAAGGCCTGGTACCAGCAATTATACAAGATAATTTAACCTCGAAAGTATTAATGCTTGGGTACATGAATGAGGAAGCGCTCGAAAAAACAAACGAGAGTGGTAAAGTGACATTTTACAGCCGATCGAAGCAGCGTTTGTGGACAAAAGGAGAGGAGAGCGGTAATTTTCTGAATGTTGTGTCGGTGGCTGTCGATTGCGATAGCGATACTTTGCTTATCAAAGTAAATCCTGTTGGGCCGGTATGCCATACCGGAAGCGATACCTGTTGGGGCGAAACCAACGAGGGTGACTTCGCCTTCCTTAATTTCCTTCAGCAATTTATACAGCAACGTTTCAAAGAAATGCCCGAAGGTTCGTATACAACTTCGCTTTTCCGCAAAGGCATCAACCGAATGGCGCAGAAAGTAGGTGAAGAAGCAGTAGAAACCGTTATCGAAGCTACCAACGGAACAGAAGAAGGTTTTCTTTACGAAGCTTCCGACCTTGTATATCATCTTATTGTACTGCTTACCTCCAAAGGCTACTCGCTCGACGACTTGGGTCGCGAACTGAAAAAACGCCATAAATAAATATCGATAAATTTATACTAAAGCAATACATTGTTTATGGAAAAGAAACTGTTGGTAAAATATGTTGATGTTGATATTTATCAGCGAGAATTGCTGGTACTTAAAAATGTTCAGCTCGAAATTTACAATGGCGAGTTCATTTATTTGTTAGGAAAAGTAGGTAGTGGCAAAAGCTCATTGCTTAAATCCTTGTATGGCGAAGTTCCTGTTAGTAGCGGAGTTGCCGGAGTGTTGGATTATGATTTGACTGCGCTGAAAAATTCGGAAATACCTTATCTGCGTCGTCAGATAGGAATTGTTTTTCAGGATTTTCAGTTGTTGACCGATCGGTCGGTAAAAGCAAATCTTGAATTTGTACTTACGGCCACCGGTTGGAAGGACAAGGAATTGATTGATGAACAGATTGCAAGTGTATTGCAGCAGGTAGGCATGGACAACAAAGGCTATAAAATGCCGCATGAGTTATCGGGCGGCGAGCAGCAACGCATTGTAATAGCGCGTGCATTGCTTAATTCTCCCGAAATGATTCTTGCCGACGAACCTACCGGTAATCTCGACCCTGAAACAGGTAAGGAGCTTGTGAATTTGCTTTATAATATCCGTAAATCCGGAACTACTGTTCTTATAGCCACGCACAATTTGAACTGGGTGCAGATGTTTCCCGGAAGAATTTTGCGATTCGAAGATGACCAGGTGAAGGAAATCAATAATTTATCTTCCATCGATACTGTGAAAGTGCAAATGATAGCCGACAATGATCAGATTGTTGAGAAAACAGTGATTGTGGAGGAGGATGATGCTTCGGATGAACAGCATCAGGAAACGGAAATTTAATTTTTCAGGATCAAACTTGAGGCTTGAATGAAAAAATTAAATTGTCCGCAGTGTAAAATTAACCGTTTCGGGGTGCGCAACGGGAAAGGCGAATCGGTAGTGGTGACAGTGAATGATGCGTACGAAATAATACCGATACACCCGGAGGAATCGCTCGAAGGCTTCGATCTGAGTATTGTGTATTGTTTAGGATGCTCGTGGAGCGGCTCGCCGCGTAATCTTTCGCATAAACACTAAAATAGCCCCCTAACCCCCTAAAGGGGGAATGGTTCGCCTGATCTTTCGCATAAATATAAAGTATAAGCAAAAAAATATAAGTTGCTATTCGGGATATCCTGATGAAATGCAGCTGGCAACTAACTTGTCAAAACGAGGGTTTCACTTGAGGTGAGGCTCTCGTTTTTTGTATTGAGAGATTTGAGGGATTGAAGCATTTGAAGATTTGAAAGATTTGAAAATTTGAAAGATTTGAGGGATTTGAAGGATTTGAAGAGTTTCGGGTGTATCGTCCTGTTTTTTGTTTACAAAAAAGCAAAGAAAAAACAGGATTATGAGACCCTTCCCCCTTCGGATACTTCCCTTTCAAAAAGGGAAGATCATCGCGGAATGGAGGAGTTCCGGGTTCGGAAATGAGTTTGATAGTTTGAAAAGATTTGAAGATTTGAGGATTTGAAGAGTTGAGGGTTACAGTTTAACTACGGTAACTTCCAATAACTTCTTTTACTTCCACTAACTTCATTAACTTCGCTAACTTCACTAACTTCATTTTCTTCCTTTTCAAACATCTCTTTTAGAGAAAAAAAGTTTGTAAAAATATGCTATTAAACAGCTATAAATGAGTTCCGAAAATATTTTATCGAAAAACGAAAAATTATTTTAATTTAATCGTAATTATTGAAATATTATGTTTAATATTGCCACACCTTAATCAAAATGAAATACTTATGCGTTTTAAAATTACACTTGTTGCCGATAAGAGGGCATTTGGTGATAAAATATCGCTGAATTACCAATATGAATGTTCGGCTGTTATTTATAAAATACTCTCCCAATCGGATGAAGCTTATGCCCGCTGGTTGCACGATAATGGTTTCCGTACCGACGGGAAGCAGTTCAAACTTTTTACTTTTTCGCGTTTAAACATTTCGAAGTGGAAAAGACAGGGCGATTCTCTGCAACTGCTTTCCGACACCGTAGAATGGGAAATTTCCTTCCTTCCCGAACGCAGCACACAAGAATTTATTCAGGGATTGTTCAAAGAACAGACTTTTGAACTGGGCAACCGGGATGCAAAAGTGAGGTTCAGGGTACAGAATATTGAGTTGATGCCTTCGCCTGATTTCGGTGAAACAATGCTGTTCGAGTGCAGTTCGCCTATGTGCCTGACCTTGAATCGCGACGACGGCGGTTACGATTATATAAGCCCCACTCACCCCATGGCGGCCGAAATTATAAAGCAAAACCTGCTGAATAAATACAAAGCTTTTACGACCAATGATTTTTATCCTTCTGACTTTGATTTCCGACTCAAAGTGCTCACCAAACCCAAGTCGGCGCTTATCACTATAAAAGCAAATACGCCTCAGGAAAGCAAAATGCGTGGATTTATCTGCAATTTCGAACTTACGGCGCCTGCCGGACTGATGAAAATAATGTACGAATGTGGAATAGGTGGCAATAACAGCCTTGGATTCGGGATGGTAAACTCTGCAAACCTGACAGGTTTTCAAAACCTGTCAGGTTTAGAGCAATTGGATTACGGAAAGTTTTACCACATCTACAATTGCGGCATCAACGGCTGCAAACTGTTCAACGAACCTGAGAATTATCAGTATTTCCTTGGTTTGTACGACAAGCACATCTCGCCCGTTGCCGACACATACGCTTGGGTGTTGATGCCCAATCATTTTCATTTATTGGTACGCATCAAGGACGAAGCAGATATCCGCGCTTCATTGGAAGAAAATGCGAAGATTTCGCGCATGGCATCATCTACTTCAACCGATCTATCTTCAAACCTGACAGGTTTTGAAAACCTGTCAGGTTTAACACAAATAAAGCCTCCGCATCAGTACTTTTCTAATCTTTTCAATGCCTATGCAAAAGCATTCAACATACGCTTTCATCGGCACGGAGCATTGTTCGAACGCCCTTTTAAACGTAAATTCATCGACAATAAACGCTATCTTAAAAATGTGTTGCTATACATACACAATAATCCTGTACATCACGGATTTTCGGATACGGCTTCAGGCTATCCATGGAGCAGTTACCTCTCATGCGTATCGATAAAGCCAACGAAATTGAAACGCGACAAGGTAATCGGTTGGTTCGACGGCGAAGCCAATTTCATATCGTACCACAACAAGCAACTAGATATAGCGGCGATGGAGAAATGGCTGGAGCTATAACACTGCAAACCTGACAGGTTTCGGAAAGGGCAGGAGCAGTCTGTATTTTAAGAGATTGCTCGTAAAAATCGAGAGAACGTTAATAAAAAACGAGAGATTCCCGATAAGAAACAAGAGAATGTCAATAAAAAACGAGAGAACGTTAATAAAAAACGAGAGATTCCCGATAAGAAACGAGAGAACGTTAATAAGAAACGAGAGAACGTTAATAAGAAACAAGAGATTCCCGATAAGAAACGAGAGAATGTGAATCGGAGACAAGAGAACCGCGATAAGAAACGAGAGAACGGGATGGGGAAGGAAAAGGTGCAGTTATAGGCATAGGCGCAGGCAAAGGCAAAGGTTGATAGATATATAGGAGCCGGAGACAGCACAAAGGAGATTTTTCAAGAAGAAATACACAGTCAAAAATATATATATTTTTTTAGTGCAGCCTGTGTAGTGTCGTATCAAATAAAAAAAAATATGAGTAAGCGTTTATTTTCGTTTAAAATCGAAGAATTGGTGGTGATAGCCGCCGTAATTCTTGCAAGTGTGCGTAAGGATATCGCCGATTTTGCGGCTTTCTCCTCTGTGTTTACTGTTGAATTTTTGGATGCAATAGCTGCAAAAATTGAAGCATGTAAAAATCTTATCACTGTCTCTTCAATAGCCAAGGAGCTAAAACTCAAGACTAAAGAAGTGGATGAAAAATCAGCGGCATTCCGTACCAAACTGAATGCTCTTGAAGCTTATTTTAAATTTGCTGCCGATCAGCTCGATATTCAGGTATCCGATGTGGGCATTAAATCGGTGAGGCTTAATATTAGTAGCGGAAATACCGAAGGGGTAGTTTCAGGTTTACGGATGGTGTTGGCCAACGTAAAACGAAACAAAGCAGCCCTCGAAGCCAAAGGAATGAAGCCCGAATTTTTGACTGCTTTCGAAGCCGAAATCAACGGCATAGAGGAGCTGAACAATAAACAAGTGCTGCTTAAAAATGAGATGTCGCGCCACGCCGATGTGAATATGGATATCTACAACGAACTGTGGAGCGATATATGCGTAATTACCGATGGCGCCAAGGCCATTTACCGGGGCGTGGACGATGTAAAATTGAAGGATTATAATATCAGTCTGTTGCGCAAACGTATCAACGCCGAAGGTCGCGATACCACCAACTCAACCGACAATCCAAATCCAATTGTTTAATTAAATAATCAACAAATCATGACACTACAGGGGCTGCACTAAATCCCTAAAATACATTTCTCAAAAGCTTTCGGATAAATAATAAAGACAGGACTTACAGGATAAACAGAAAAGAATATACATGTACTTAGTGTTGAGGAATAAAAAAAGACCATTATAGCTTGTTAAGTAAAAAAACATTATTAACTTTACGGCAATATTCTCTTCAATATCAACCAAAAAAAGTGGTTGTTGGAAGACGAAGATGGGGGACAATATACGGACAGTAGTATTTACAGCATTTTAAAAAAGGCATTGACTGCTGCCAAAAATTACGAAAAAGGCTTCTTACACAGCTTTGCAACTCAGATTTATAAGCAAATTAATAAATTGGATAGGTGTAATAGCACATAATTTATTACGCCTAAATATATTTCTAAATATCAGCTATTTAATAAATAAGCAAACAAAAATATAATCGAAATAGGTGTAACTAAGTTACACCTACACAGATGTTATGGGCAATATTAAAACGAGCAACCAAGCATAAAAACATAATGAAATGAAATACGACAAAGAAAAGTACAAGATTTGGAACTATAAAAGTCCTGTGATATTGCATTGGATTATAAATCCTGGACTTGTAATTAATGAATTGATTTTAGGACAGACAATTCCGAAAGTAATGTTAATAGAACGGGAAGGAAAAAAGCCTTTTTATCAACGCTCATTGATTCCTTGTCCTCATTGTGGAACTATGCACAACGGACTTAAATGGTCATCGCAAAATAAAACAGCATTTAAGAATTGGTTTGGTTACTATTGCGACAATTGTAAAGAGATTATTCCTGTTCAGAGAAATTTGACATCATTAATAATATTGATTTTGACTTTTCCTATTTGGGGTTGGTTTAGAAAGACTTTAAAACAAAATTGGTTAGCCAAGCAACCTGACAGATACAAAAACATAAATCTTGAAATTCCAGAAAAGAAAAATTCTACAAAAAACTGGTTGAAATCAGGACTTTTCTTTGGACTTTTTATGTATGTCAGTATGATAATAATTTTCCCGTTGATAAAAGGAGAAGAAATTACACAAAGAAATCTTTTAATTGGACTCCCATTCTGGTTAATTGGAGGACTTGGTTGGGGATATATGATGAAAAGATGGATGAATAAAAAGGGAAAAGAAAATAAAGCCCATAACAATGTATAAAAATAATAGCCGGTTCAGTAATAAAATCAAGGGTTGTAGCCCGCATCAACTTTCGTGTAACTTGACAGGGAAGAGCCACGCAATCGGCTACTATTCTTATACTTAACGTTATGCCCCATTCAAAAAAAAAAGAAAAAACAAACTTGACAACTCAAAAAAATAAATAATATGAATCAGAACAAAGGAGATTTTAATAAAATCATTAAAGTAATTTTTACTATCGGCGGATTCGGAACCTTTATGTTAGCAAGTAATACTGGACGCGAAATGTCTCAATATTTTGGAAATTTAGCAGCGTATGGTTACCCAATTCTAGCGATTATTTATGCGGTATGCTTATTCTCAATAATATCAACAAAAAAAGTTATTTGGGTATGGATTACATTTGGTTGGATTTTTACTAAGACAATTTTAGAAGTACTTTTATTTGATTTAAGTTTTGATTCTTCTATTTTTATGAAAACAATAATTTCCGATATAATGTTGGTTTTTGCTATTTCCGGAATGCTATTTATAAAAAAAGATGGAAAATCCGGTTGGAATCTTTTAATGGGTAAATAATTATTAATCTCACAGTTTATCGTTATCATGGGAAATACAAATTTCAGATTATTTTATCTTCTTATTTTCTTAGCTTTTAATTCATTTGTTCATTCTCAGAACTGGAAAACATATGTGCTAACTGGAATTGGGAAAATTTCTATTCCTCCCACATTAGAATTAAGAGATGAAAATTCATTAGTTCAAAAAATATATGACCACACAATAAACCAAATTGAAAAAACTTACAATATTGAATTTCCGCCAGCAACAATGACTTTTCAGCCAGTCGGACTAAATTTAAATGGAAAATCAGAAAATTATTCACGAATAATTTTAACGACCTCGAAATCAAAAAAAAATGAATATCCAGATTCTGGTTATCTGTTTACTATTGGTGAAACTGAAAAAAACAAATTAGAAGAATTTTTTAAAACTGAGACAGTTAATAGCTTGAGAAAAATCAATATTGAAGTTTTGAAATGGTTTAAACCTGAAATAATAAATATCAACGGCATTTCTGCTTATAAAATGTCATATAACAGAAGATTAGGTTCAAATCCAGTTGTATATGTGGAAGTTTACAAGATATTTAACAACGACATGTCTATTGACTTAACTCTTAGCTATCGTGTGGAAGAAAGTGAGATTTGGAGTTCTGACTTTTCGCAAGTAATAAAGAAATTGCACATAAATAAAAGATAATCAACATATTCTATAAGATATGGAAATATTAAATCTTGTTTTGAATATTGTTATTATTGCATTCTCTGTATATTTAGTTTTTTTCAAAAGCTATCTGAGTGAGAAAGGCAAAAATGCAGCTACTAAAGAAGACATTGGCAATATCACAAAAGAAATTGAAACTGTTAAAAGCGAGGTAAAGTACCTGAATCAAATAAAATTTGAAATTTCGTTAGAAAAGAAAGAAGTTGCGTTAGACTTTTATAATCAAGCTTCATTTTTTATAGATTATACCACAAAGATTATTGATGTTTTGATGAATAATCAGAATGATTTAAAACTAATTTCTAAACAAATTGAAGACATACGATTTCAAATGTCAAAATTATTTGGTTCATTTCTTAAACTTATAATCTATTTTGACAAAAACAGTAGTTTAATAAAAAACGTAAGTAATTACTATGATTCTGCTAACAAGATACAGCAAATGTCAAATCTTTATTTAATTCAACTTGAAAAAAATGCACAGCAATATGCTTTAATTCTCGACTCATTGAGAGAAGGAGATTTTTCAAAAAAGGATGAATTAATGCGTAATGTGAATCGTAGTAAGGAGCTAACCAATGATTTTGTATTTGGGAGAAAAGACTTAATTGATAATGAAGTTCTTCCATGTAGAGGAGCTTTTATTGTAGAGTTATCTGAATTTATAAACAATTCAATAAAAAGCGAAAAAACTAAATAAAAGACAATGAACGAGGGCATAATACTTATGCTTCCTGCGGTCGGGACGACCCAGCAAGGAAGCATCGGTTGAACTCCGTTTGAGGAGGTTAAACTCTTTATCATTTATTCGCAAGTCAGACCAGATAGGTTTCGAAAACCTGTCTGGTTTTTTTTGCATTGCCCTGTCGGACATATGCTCGTTTCTTTCCGCTCCTTTGGAGCTTTAAGCGAGCTGTAAAGCAGATAATTGAAGAGTTTCGGGTTTAATGTTTAATGTTTAGCGTTTAGCGATTAGTGTTTAAAGTCTGGCGACCGACGACTTTAGACCTTTGACTTTTGTCTTTCGACCCCTTCACCTTTGACTTTAGTCTTTCGACTCCTTCACCTTTGCCTTCTCAAAATAATCGGAGGGCTGTTACATTCAGATTTGTTTTCTCAACTACATTTTCTTACTTTTGCATCTCACCATTTTATGTCAGCAACCCAATATGATCAAAGATCAGATAGAATCCCTGCGCCGCGAACTCGAACAACATAATTATAACTATTATGTGCTTTCGATGCCCACCATTTCCGATTTCGATTTCGATGGAAAGTTGAAACAACTCCATGAGCTTGAAATGGCTCATCCTGAGTTTTTCGATCCGAATTCTCCGACGCAACGCGTGGGGAGCGATATTGCAAGTGGTTTCGATCAGGTGGCACATGTTTATCCAATGCTCTCGTTGGGAAATACTTATTCCATTGGCGAAGTGCAGGATTTTTATGAACGGGTGCGTAAAAGTCTGAACGAAGCATTCGAACTGGTGTGCGAACTTAAATATGATGGCACTTCCATTTCGTTGACCTACAAAGATGGCTTGTTGCAGCGTGCTGTTACCCGTGGCGATGGCGAAAAAGGAGATGATGTGACTGCCAATGTGAAAACAATACGCAGCATTCCCTTGCGCTTGCACGGAAATTATCCCGAAAATTTTGAAATAAGAGGCGAGATATTAATGCCCTGGTCGGTGTTTGATGAATTGAACAAGGAACGTGAGGCACAGGAGGAACAACTATTTGCCAATCCACGTAATGCAGCCTCGGGGACATTAAAGCTGCAGAATTCGGCAGTGGTGGCTTCGCGAAAATTGGACGCTTATTTTTATTATTTGTTGGGCGAAAATCTACCGTCCGAAAGTCATTACGATAATTTACAGGCAGCTCATGCCTGGGGTTTCAAAATTTCAACAGCTACCCGCGTTTGCCAAAACTTACAGGAAGTTGCCGACTTTATCAATTACTGGGATAGCGAAAGAAAGAATCTACCTGTGGCCACCGACGGCATAGTTATCAAGGTAAATGCGCTGAACCAGCAGAAAAATCTTGGATTCACGGCTAAATCGCCTCGTTGGGCCATTGCTTATAAGTTTCAGGCCGAAAAAGCGGTGACGCGTCTCAATTCAGTATCTTATCAGGTGGGTAGGACAGGAGCAGTGACCCCCGTTGCCAATCTCGATCCCGTGCAACTTTCGGGTACTACCGTAAAAAGAGCTTCGCTGCACAATGCCGATATCATTGAAGCGCTCGATTTGCATATCGGCGATATGGTATTTGTAGAAAAAGGCGGAGAAATTATTCCAAAAATTACGGCTGTAGATGTTGATGCGCGTTTGCTTATAGGCGATAAGGTGAAGTTTATCAAAAAATGTCCCGAATGTGGCGCCGACCTGATTCGTTTCGAAGGCGAAGCTGCTCATTATTGTCCGAACGATAATGCCTGTCCGCCCCAGATAAAAGGAAAAATGGAGCATTTTGTAAGCCGCAAAGCCATGAACATTGATGGATTGGGAAGTGAAACCATTCATTTACTGTTCGAAAACGGATTGCTGAAAGATATTGCGGATATTTACGAACTGAAAGTGGCCGACCTGGCTCGTCTGGAACGACTGGGCAATAAATCGGCTCAGAATATTAAAACTTCCTGCGAAAAATCGAAAGAAGTTCCTTTCGAAAGGGTTGTTTTTGCGCTCGGCATTCGCTTTGTGGGCGAAACGGTAGCCAAGAAACTGGCAATGGCATTTAAGAATATCGAAACGCTCGAAAATGCAACTTATGATGAGTTGATAGCCGTTGACGAAATTGGCGACCGTATTGCTCAAAGTGTTTTGAAATACTTTGCTGATGAACGCAACGTGATGATGTTGAGTAGATTGAAGTCGTATGGATTGACGATGAGCGTTTCGGAAGATAAATTTCAGAAAGCCGGAGATGCATTGCAGGGTTTGACTTTTGTGATCAGCGGTACATTCTCATTTCACTCACGGGATGAATACAAAAACCTGATAGAACAAAATGGGGGAAAAAACGTGGGTAGTGTTTCGTCGAAGACATCGTACATCCTTGCTGGCGAAAACATGGGCCCTGAAAAGCTGAAAAAAGCTGAAAGTCTGGGTGTTCAGCTTATCAACGAAACAGATTTTCTTAAAATGATTCGAGCGGAAAATCCATCGAAGCAGGAATTTACAGGAACATTGTTTTAATAATGCTTATCTTTTCAGTACGGATAAAAAGCTGTAATTTTACCACTTAATTCAAAAGTAGCTGGAAACAGTCAATAATAATGAAAGTATGTTCGAAAAAATAATAGGATTCATATTTAAGGATCGACTTAAAAATCACCTGAAGAAACTACAACGTCAACGACGTTTTGTAAATTATAACAACGCGCAATCCATCTTTCTCTTGTTCGAAAGTGATTTTGCTGAGAAAAATGTTGAAGTACGCAGAATAATTCAGAAACTGACTGCCGATGGAAAAAAAGTAACTGCGTGGGGATATACCGATAAAAAACTGACATCGACTTCCATATTGCCCGATTTCAGAATTTTAAATAAAAAAGATATTGATTTTTCGCAAAAACCAAATGAATCGATTTTGAGTGAACTTGCTGAAAATAAATTTGATTTATTGATTGATCTGACCGAAAAAGAAATTATTCCGCTTCAATACATTGCGCTTTATGCTATCGCTGACTTCAAAACCGGCATCAAACGAAATCATTCGAAAATATATGATTTTATGATGGATATGGATGGTATTTCTAATCAGTCAGAAGAAAGCCTTGTTGAGATAAATGCCACTTTTATTTATAATCAGATAATTTTCTACCTGAAAAGTATACAAACAAGCGATTAAAAACGTATTTTTGCAACAAATTAGTGATTTTTGTAACCGAATGATTAATAATAAACTGACAGGTATGGGTGTGGCGCTGATCACACCCTTTAAAACAGACGAATCGATAGATTTTGATGCCTTGGCGCGTATCGTTGAGCATCAGATTAAGAATGGAACCGATTATCTTGTAGTGTGCGGTACAACAGCCGAAACACCTACGCTTACCGAAAAAGAAAAAGACGAAGTGACGCGTTTTGTTATCAATTGTGTAGCAGGACGTTTACCTATTGTGTTGGGAGTAGGTGGTAATAATACGAAAGCCGTCGTAGAAAAGCTTAAAAATTTTGAATACAACGGCGTCGATGCCATTCTGTCGGTAACTCCTTATTACAATAAACCTTCGCAGGAAGGACTTTATCAGCACTATTCGGCCATTGCCAAAGCTTCTCCGCTACCGGTCATTCTTTACAATGTTCCGGGTCGGACGGGAGTAAATATGCTGCCGACAACTACATTAAGGCTTGCAAATGAATTTAAAAATATTTGTGCTATAAAGGAAGCTTCGGGTAATTTCTCGCAGATCGATGAGATTATCAAAAATAAACCTGCCGATTTTATGGTTATTTCGGGTGACGATGGCATTACTTTTCCTTTGATTACGCTGGGCGCTGTAGGTGTAATTTCAGTTATTGGCAATGCTTTTCCGCGCGAATTTAGTCGTATGGTGCGCCTGGCACTCGATGGCGATTACAACAGTGCCCGTACAATACATTATCGTTTTACTGAGCTTATCGAATTGCTTTTTGTGGAGGGAAACCCTGCCGGCGTGAAAAGCATGCTTGCCGTGATGGGCTTTATCGAAAACAAACTTCGTTTGCCTTTGGTGCCCAATACAATTATGACTTACGAAAAAATAAGACACGTGCTTAACCAACTGATTTAAAAGAAATAATTATACAGAACAGAAAAGGTTTCGGGAAAAAATTCCCGAAACCTTTTCTGTTTTCAAAAACGAAGCATCTGGTCAATAGATCAGATCTCCACTTTTTTAATTAGTTCCATTCCTGTTGCTATCGCCTTTTCGTTCATAGCAAGTAAATGGTGGTGACGTTCGGGCAAGGATTTTTTAAGACCTTTCAGTACATTTTCGACCAAAACAATAGGGCGAACTTTAAGCAGACCTCCCAGGATAATCATATTCATTGTTTTAGATGCATTGTTAGCATAAGCATACTCGGTAGCATCAATCCGATAAACATTTATATCGGTGCGCGTTGGGAACTTATGAAAACCATTTCCATCGAAAATAAGCGTGCCTCCGGGTTTTACCCTGCTTTCAAATCGTTCGAGCGAAGGTTGATTCAAAACGATAGCTGTATCATAACTGTTCAGTACGGGCGAACTGATGCGTTCGTCGCTCAGTATCACTGTAACATTTGCAGTTCCACCACGTTGCTCTGGTCCGTACGAAGGCATCCAGCTCACTTCTTGTCCCTGCATCAACCCTGAATAGGCTAAAATTTTACCCATGGAGAGAACTCCTTGTCCACCAAATCCGGCAATAATTATTTCTTCTTTCATTGTTGTGTATGTGTTTAAATGTTTTTCAAATCGCCCATCGGATAAGCAGGGAACATGTTTTCAACCATCCATTTGTTTGACTCTACAGGATTCAGTTTCCAACCCGAGCTACAGGTGGATACTATTTCGATCACCGATGTACCTTTGTTCTGCATCGAGTTTTCAAAACCTTTTTGAATTGCTTTTTTGCATTTACGCACCGAAGCTACTGTATGGACGCTTTGACGGGTTACATAACAGGTACCTTCAAGCTGTGCAAGTAAATTGGTGATGTTAAGCGGATATCCGTTGCGTGGAATATCGCGACCTGCAGGAGATGTCGATGATTTCATCCCTTCGAGCGTTGTTGGCGCCATTTGTCCACCGGTCATGCCATAAATTCCATTGTTGATAAAAATGATTGTTATATTTTCACCTCTGTTGGCTGCATGAATTGTTTCGGCTGTACCAATGGCCGCCAAATCGCCATCTCCCTGGTAAGTAAATACATAACGGTCGGGTAGGAGGCGTTTCACTGCTGTGGCCAAAGCCGGTGCCCGTCCGTGAGCTGCTTGTTGCCAATCTATGTCGAGGTATTGGTATGCGAAAACAGCACAGCCTACAGGAGCAATACCTATGGTTTTGTCCTGGATGTCCATTTCTTCAATTATTTCTCCAATTATTTTATGTACCACGCCATGGCTACAGCCCGGGCAATAATGCATTGGGGCATCATTCATCACTTTGGTTTTTTGCATTACCAAATTGGCAGGATTGATGATATCAGTTATATTCATAATTTTATTTTTTGTCTGCGATTATTATTAAAAAAAAACAAATGTCGTCGATTTACTTTACAAGCTTGCTTTCTAATGCATCAACCACTTCTTCGGGCGAAGGAACTATACCTCCCATGCGGCCATAAAATTCTACCGGAACTTTACCATTCACAGCTAAACGTACATCTTCAACCATTTGTCCGGCACTCATTTCAACCGAAAGCATTCCCTTTACTTTTTCGGCATACTTTTTAAGGGCTTCGGTAGGGAAAGGATAAAGGGTGATGGGACGAAGCATACCTGCTTTTATTCCTTTCTGTCGGGCAATTTCTACTGCTTTTTGGCAAATACGGGCACTGATACCAAATGCAACTATTATGTAGTCAGCATCTTCGCAATCAAACTCTTCAAACAACACTTCCTTTTTTTCTATTTCGCGATAGCGCGATTGAAGTAAAAGGTTCAGTTCTTCCATGTCCGAAGCTTGCAGACGCAATGAATTTATGACGTTTGGTTTTCGATCCTTGGTTTTTCCTAAAGTGGCCCAGGGTGTGTTTTTCCGGATTTCATCTTCGGTCCAACGGGGAGTGTAAGGAGGCAACACTACTTTTTCCATCATTTGTCCAATAATACCATCGGCCAAAATCATTACAGGTGTACGATATTTAAATGCATAATCGAAGGCCATTACAGTATGATCGGCCATTTCCTGAACAGAAGCAGGAGCAAGGGTGATCAATTTGTAATCGCCATGTCCACCACCTTTAACTGTTTGAAAATAGTCGGCCTGACTTGGCTGAATAGTTCCCAAACCAGGACCGCCACGCATTACATTCACAATTACGCAGGGCAATTCGGCGCCTACCATGTACGAAATACCTTCCTGCATAAGACTTACACCCGGACTCGATGAGGATGTCATTGATTTTTTACCACAACCGGCAGCACCATATACCATGTTGATTGATGCTGTTTCGCTTTCGGCTTGCAGCACTACCATTCCGGTGGTATTCCAGGGTTCAAGCTCCATAAGCGTTTCCATTATTTCGGACTGTGGTGTAATTGGATATCCAAAATAGCCATCGCATCCACAACGGATAGCAGCGTGAGCAATTGCTTCATTGCCTTTCATCAACTTTACTTCCTCTGTATTTTGTTTTTTGTCTGTATTCATTTTAAAAAGTTGTTTTTAGTAAATTGATTTTTAATTCAATAAGGATTATTGAACTTTAACTTTATACACTGTAATACATGCATCGGGACAAACGTATGCACATGCCGCACAGCCTACACAGGATTCTGGATCTGACATATGTGAAAAATTAAAACCCTTTGAATTTGCTTCGTTCGATAATGATAAAACTGCCGATGGACAGGCTACAACACAGATGTCGCATCCTTTGCATCGTTCGGTATTTACCACTACTGCTCCTTTAAATTTTGCCATTGTCTTTTTTTGTTTTTAATAGGTTTACAAAGTTAATTGAAACGGCACAAATTATTAAAAAATAACTTGCCTTTTCTGTTTTTTTCACTTTGCTCTTTATTTTGAATTGTTTGTTAGTTTCTGTTCTAAAAATTACTTCAGTTTCTTTGAATACATCCAGCTTAAAAAGTCGGACGAAGAAAATGCATTTGTCCAGCTGTTGTGGCCTACTTCGGGATAAAGAATCAATTCTACTTTTTCGGCTCCATTGGCTTTCAATTCGGCAAAAGCATTTTTCGAATGTTCGGGCGAAACCACATTATCGGCAGTGCCATGATAAATGCGTATTGGCATGTGTTTTACCTTTTTCAAACGTTCTACACTTACGCCTCCGCAAATGGGCATTGCAGCAGCAAAATCTTTGGGTTTGCGGCAAATTAAGTCGAATGTTCCCATGCCTCCCATCGACAAACCTGTTACATAAATTCTGCTTTTGTCCACTGCTTCGTGTTTTTTTAAATCGGCAATTAATCGTATAACCAATTGCATAGGTTCGGTTGCTTTTTTTGTAGTTACATAACTGAAGCCATTGTCTCTGGATTTTACCGGCGCCCAATATTCATTTAGCGGGCATTGTGGAAATACAACAATAGATGGATATTGTGCTCTGTTTGCAGAATTTGTAAACAATGTTGCTCCGTGTGTCAGTTGTTTTTCATTGTCATTGCCACGTTCGCCTGCCCCGTGCAGAAAAACAACAAGCGGATATGACAAAGAGCTGTTGTAATTTTCCGGATAAAGAATTCGATAACGGAGCGTGTCGCCTTTGAAAATATATTCCTTTTTTTGAAATAATTCATTCTGAGCCTCCGTAAACTGTATTGCAACAATGGCAATAATTAGTAAAATAATTTTTTTCATCATGTGTTTTTTCATTTTTCAAAAAAAATAGTATCGCATCTTCATGTTTTATTTTTTTGCCGCTGCAAAGTAAATAAGAATCTGCACAAAAATCAAGAAAGTGGGAAATAAAACCTTTTTCTGGGGTTAAATGTATTTATTTGGGTTGAAATTCATTTTTCTATAACTGTTTTTTTTTACTTTTTCCATTTCGAAAAGGGGTTTTTGCTTATCCACGAATTGTAATAATGCTTCTTTCCCGTTACTTCCTGGCCCAACCAATCCGGTTTCTCAAAAATTTCATCTTCTGTTGCTAATTCAATTTCGGCAACAATCAAACCTTCGTTGCTTCCATGAAATTCATCTACTTCAAAAATTTTATTTCCAACAATAATTTCGTACCTGGTTTTATCAATTACGCCTTGCTCGCAAAGCTCCAATAAACGGCATGCATCTGTATATTCAATCTCTTTTTCCCACTCAAACCTACTCGTACCGCTTACATTGCTTTTACCTTTTACGGTAATGTATGCTTTATCGTTTTTTATGCGTACGCGCACAGTGCGTTCGGCTACAGACGATAAATATCCCTGCGATATGCGGTATGACTTGTTAGCCAAATGCTTAAACTCTCCTTTTACTAAAAATTTACGTTCAATTTCTGTATGCATAATTTTTTTTGTCAACATTTATCGATTGCAAATACTCGTGTAAGAGCAGTATTTGCAAGGCTCTGTACTTGTTGTTTGAAAAAACGGAACAGCAGGATCGAATATTTCTTCAAGGCAAGTAGTGAGCTGCGAAGTGAATTCTTCTTCGAACTCCGAAAAATCATCAACTACTTTTTTTGTCTGTTTGTCCGGTTTGTAAATCAGTTCAGTTACAAAACTATCCTTGAAAACGTCCCTCATATAATAAATTCCCGGGATCATTATTTTTCCTTGTGCTTCATTTTTATAAAAAAGTCCGTACAAGAAGGTTTGCAGCACGTATTTTGGTCTTTTGTCATTATTGTGTTCAAAAACTTCATTCCAACTTTTAAATTCAAGATTACCAGTCCCGGTTTTGTAGTCCAGAATTCTTATTTTGCCTTCTTTTTCGTCTATTCTGTCGATGAAACCCTTTAAATTCACTTTACGTTTTGAAATTGGGAAGCGCATTTTACATCGTTTTTCAGCATCTATATATTTGAAAGGAGCGTATTTTTTATCCGTCTTCAATACTTGCTTTACATATTTATGTATAACCCGGCTAATCAGTAAATTATTTCCATCAATCGTTACATTCTCATCAAAAGGTTTGTTAAAGTATTTTACACAAAATGCCTTTTTTATTTGTTTTTCTATTAATAATGGGTTGGCAATTATTTCATCAAAATCACTGTTTTGCATTATTTTTCCTTTGAAAGGTTGATACAAATATTCCATAGTGGCATGAAAAAGATTACCAAACATGTCGTCTTCAATGGTTTCCTTTATCTCGTCGGTTTGCTCAAGTTTTTCCACTCTTGAGAGGTAAAACTGCAAAGGGCAATCGATGTAGGTTTTTATCGAGCTGGCCGATAAAGCCGAAGCATTCTCATCTTCCGAGCTGAACGCGTCCAGTTTTTTCATTATCGCAGGCGTTTTAGTGATTTGAATCACCTTTGCGCCGCCAAATGAAATATCGAAGTTGACATTCTTCTTTTTTATATTGACACCATAATGATAAATCAACTGATGAATAAATCTGCTTATCTCACCGGTTTGCATACCTTCGGTTCTGGAATCGTAAAGGAAGAAAATGCGTTTGGCTCTGTGTATAAGTCTGTAAAAGTTATATGAAGTAATGGCATCATGATGTTCGAAAGTGGGTAAGCTGAAGCCGCGTCGTAAGTTGTAAGGAATAAAACTATTCGATGCATTTTTCTTAGGATACACGCCTTCGTTAAATGAGGTAATGATCAGATTGTCGAAATCGATACCTCTTGTTTCAAGCACTCCCATGATTTGCAAACCTTCGAGTGGTTCTCCCACGAATGGGATGGTGATGCCACTTGTCAGCTGTCTTATTAATTTTATCAGGGTGTCTATACTCAAATCAATCACTTCAGGTAGATTTTTGATTATTCCATCAATCCGGTTGATTGAAATATAGTATTGATAAAGAAAATCGGATTCTAAGCTAAATTTTGAAGACTCAACTTCACGCTTTTTCCAGCCTTCTTGCAATAGATTCATTATTTCGAGCAAATAACTCAAAAAAGTTTTTGGATCGGTTTGTGGAGTAAAAATTGTGGATAATAATTGGCTTGTTGTCAATTCATCGGCATTTACATACACCCAGTTGTAACGAATCATTTTACTGCTGATTGCTTTAACTTCATTATCGGCAAGCAACGTAATATATTGATGATTAATTATATTCATCACCGATTGGAAATAGAAAGCGGTTTTCTCGCCCGAAACATGTAGTCGTTTTTGCAGGTCAAATATATGCTCAATCAATCCGGAAACAGGGGTTACATTCATAGGATAACCCATTGTAACATTCACTTTCCGAATTTGCTCAGGTATGGCATGAAGCAATGGAACCAATAAGTTTTCGTCCGGCAATACAACTGCTGTGTCAATCCAGCTTGTACTTTGTTCGGTTTCGGGGTATAAATTATTGAGTATTGAATAAACTTGTCGTGTTTGCCCCACAGCCGATGGTACAGCAATCAATTGAACATCTTTCTCGTTAATAGATGCTACTATCGGTTCAATACTAAGTTTTGAAGGAAAGACAGACGTGTTTTCCGCAAAGAAATACGAAGCCGGATTGTTAATATCTCGCAGCTCATTTGCTTCGTAATCCCAGTAAAAATCGGCTTGCCCCCGCTTTTGTAGGGCACTCATCAGGCTTTTCTCGCAAGGGTTAAGCGCATTAAAGCCTATAAAAACGAATTGCTTATCGTTCCATGCCTCTATTTCAGAGCGATTATTCAGCCTTTCCACTACATCTCTGCAAATCATTCCTTCAGTAGCAGTTCCTTCAGCTTTTAGTTCAGCATGAAATTGCTCATATACAGCATATAAAATCTTCCATATCGAAATAAATTCCTCTGACGTTTTACCCTCAATTACAGGAACAAAGTTTTTCCAGAATTGGCGAATGGCTTCCAGTTGTTTTTCGCTGAAGACGTTGAAAAGTTGATCAATCTCTTTCAGCTCGGTAATGTTGGTGAATAACTGACGGGCATCTACTTTGTATTTGTCAATATCCT
>CAYMHE010000021.1:21816-37403 GCA_964390175.1 uncultured Paludibacter sp. | reverse complement strand
TTAAATTTCAAAAAACTACCGCAAGCGGGTTAAATGAAGCTTGCGAAAGTTGAATCATTTATCTTCTAATTCTCATTTAAATCGAAATGGTTCTTCAACCTCAATATTTAATCCTTTGTCAAATACCTTTATTTGCAGAGGTTGTATAAGGCATATCTTGATAAAAATTATACAGTGAGATTTCAACTTCGGATTTATAGGTTTTCTGTTCTAAAGCAGACATAAATTGATATTCACATACAGTTGTAGGACTTATTTCCATACATCTTGCTAAATCCTGTATAGCTCCAGCAATGTCTTCATGTCGAAATTTAGCCATTCCTCTGTCATAATTGCCATCAGCATTAAACCTCGAAGATAATTCAATATAGAAGGTGTAATCGGCTATAGAGAAGTTATAAAATTCTTTTTTTTCAGCACAAGTTACACTTCACTAAACTTGCGCTAGACACGGGCGGAGTACCGTCAATATTTGTAGCTAAATCATCAGTACACGATAGTAAAGGTGCAGCACACCGAAATCTTATCTATTCAAATTCTCCATTTCCAGTCCAAGTCCCCGCTTTGCTAAGATTTGAGCTATCCAACTTCTGCAATTCTAATCACTCTTGGAGGATTTATGATTTATATGGGGACAAGCGGTTTCCTAACCGCTTGATTATAAAATTCAAGCGACTGGGAAGTCGCTTGTCCCCTAATTTGTATCATCCAAAGAATAATCAAATAGACTGATAAATTAATAATCCTTGATGCAACGCACTGAGAAGCCAGCATACTTGCTTGCAACGTTAGAGTTCATTTGGCTGCTGTTGTTGTATATGTTCCTGAGAAGGCAGTTACCCGTTAACGTACTGAACTGGGTAGTACTCCACCAGACACCCTCGATGCCTATGCGATCGAACTTGCTACCACGAATGCCACCCGGAAGAGCAGTAAAACCGGTTTCGTTGGTAGCACCGGTATTAGGGCTTATCCAATTGAGCACACCAGCTTCTTTAAGTTTACCACCGGCTACACTTTCGCCTCCCAGATAGGTGGTAAGGGTTGTCCATTCGGCATCAGTAGGTACGTGCCAGCCAACGGGTGCAATTTTGCGGCTGTCGGTGGCAGCATACCAGTTGTATAGATGACCATATTTAGTGCCGTTGGCAGCTATGTTGGAGTAATCGCACCAGGCAGCAAAAGTTGCACCAACCCAGTCGGCATCAACCGTAAGATTGGTAATACTTTCACCATTGCGGAAATGCAAAACACGCAGGTTGGAAGCCATCCAGGTTTGAGTGCCAATGGTCACTGTTTGATATACATTACCGTCTTTGTCGGTAACGGTAGTAGGAGGAGTATACACTTTCTGGAAAGTTATGCTATCCACTGAAGATATTACACTTTTGTAGGCTACAGCACCTGCTTTATAAACATACAATGTATCCTGAGCTATAGTCGCATTAATTGTAAGAAATAAGCCTAAGAATATAGTCAAAATTGTTTTCATATTTTTTTCTCCTGTTTTTTTAATGTTTAATGAATTTGGTGCTTGTTGTACTTGTGCCAATATTGCTACGCAATAGATAAAGACCTTTTGGTAAGGTTGCTACTGATATGGTGCTTATCGTATTGTGTAACTTGCTCCGTAATAACACTCTGCCATCTATTCCTACAATTTCTATTTGTATGTTTTGAGCATTTTCGTTTGTATATGCTATGTTCAATACATCCTCCACCGGATTTGGAAAAAGGGTCAGTTTGCTGTTTTTCTCTCCATTTATAGGTGCGATATCTGTATTCACACCAAAGTTCATGTAATGAACATTGCTACGGGCAAAGGAGCTGGTGCTGGCATCTTTTTTATTAACCGTCACATTGCTTCCGTCAAAAGTGAGCGACTTGAGCGTACTCAGGTTAAAGGACGAAGTGCTACCCACTTTTTGTTTTATAAACAGTGCGATTTGTGCCTGTGTTGCCTGTAGCCCTAAGCCCAGCAACAGTAAGACACATGTTTTGAGTTTTTTGTGTTTCATACGTTTTAAGTTTTAGTAATTATAAGTTAGTGCGATTCAGTATTGAGTAATATTTTTAAATTAAATAAATCATCTTTGAAACGTCATTATTGGTAAGGGTTAAAAGCTCACCTCTCCAGCAGGGGTGAGTATTATAATATTACTTTAAACGTCTTACTCTCCGTTTTTACAAAATAAATCACATCCTTTTGTGCAGGGATAACTATACGCTCGCCTTGTGATTTTTGCGATTTTATTTGCTTGCCATTAATACTGAAAAGCGATATGATTTCACCTTCGGAACTGCCTTCGATAATGATTTCGGAAGAATTAGTATAAACTTTCACATTGCTGTACGTTGAAACTAGGGCATTAGTTTGTTCAAAGCTAACAGTAAGCAATGCATCTGCCGATACAGCAGGAACTTTATAAACTCCATTCGTTAACGAATTTGTTATATCAACTCCATTGTACAATAAAGTATTTACTTTCCAACCTGAGGATGCTGTAAAATGGAAAGAAGGTGTTGCACCATATTCACACAACAGTTCAACAGTACCACTATCAGCCGATTTGATGGATAAAAGATATTCTGCTTTTTTAAATGTAACTACCAGTGTAGCATTAGCATTGATGGCAGGGGTAGTATATTGGTTATTGACCAACTGCGATGTTACATCTACTCCTCCGTAACTTACCGCAGCCAACGCATAACCTGCATTAGGGATAAAAGTAAAGGTTTTGGTACTGCCAATTTCTGCAGTAAGTACTGAACCATTGCCCAAAGTAACATTGTTTTCTTTTACACTGCCACCTGCACCTATGCTAATAGTAACGGAATAGTTATCTGACGACAAGGATTCGATATAGTGATTAAATATGCCCCAATAATTAGCCGTTTGATAGCTGATACTTGCACCAGCAGGTACATTGATAGTACAACTTTCTACCGGTATGCCCCTAAAAGTATGGGCAAATACCGTAGGTGGTGTGGAACGTGGTACAGATATTTTCGTAAAACTTGTGCATCCATCCAAGGAATAATCGCCAATGCTGGTCAGGTTTTTACCTAAGCTCAATTCTGTTATCTTGGCACAACCCTGAAATGCATAACTTCCAATGCTCGCCACTGAAAGTGGCACCTCAATCTTACCGCTCAACTGTGAGCAACCCGCAAAAGCATAATCTGAAACGGTGGTGAGTGTATTGGATAAGGAAAGTGTACCATTGAAACCCGAACAGTTTTGGAAAGCATAAGTGCCCAATGAAGTTACTGTATTAGGAATAGTTAAATCGCCAGTTAAACCAGTACATCCATTAAATGTATAATTACCTATACTTTTAATGCCACTACCAATGCTCAATCCACCATAAAAGCCACTGCAACCATCAAATGCACTTGAGCCAATCGAAGTAACTAAGTTTGGAATCGTTAAACTACCCGTAAAATGACTACAACCAGAAAATGAGCCATTACCAATTGATAAGAGCGATAACGGAAGTGCCAAGTCCGATAGTAATCCACAGCCAGCAAACGCATAACTACCAATACTTGTTATATTATTAGGTAATTTTACAGTAATGAGTGTACGCTTAAAATAAAATGCTTTTTCAGGTATTACGTTATTTTCCAGTGAGGTGCCAGTCATATCCAATTCAGTTAATAAAGTCATATTGTTATTTATCTGCGAAATATCCAAACTATTTACGTTTCCTGAAATAACAAGGTGTGTGATGCTGGAAATAGGACCGTAATCTAACCCGATAATAGTAGCTGCTAAACTTCCCGCATTCAGATTGTTAATCATTACGTGTTTTTCGGAAGCAATTGTATAACCAGACCAAGCAGCTTTATAGTTGTCAACAGCTCCAGCTGGAACAAATATAAATGTACCTGAACCTGAACCGCTGTCAAAAGCTTGTTGACCTAGAGTTGGAGGAATCGGATTTAAACAAATTATTTTTGTTATTTTACAACCAAAAAATGCAGCTTCACCAATTTTCATAACTGTACTCGAGATTGTTAGAATGCCTAAATTTAAGTTATAACAACGTCCAAATGCATAACTGCCTATCAAAGTTATTGAATTAGGCAAAACGATTGCTTTTAGAGTTAACTTTCCTTGAGAACTGTTTTTACAAAAAGACCACTGCGGCATTTCATTGGATGAGTAAGTTGCACTACTATTATAAGTACCTGCACTTCCTGTATAAGCCTGAATAATCACCGCCCCAATGTCCAATACTGCCAGTACTGGCATATTATCACGCATGGTTTTTACATCTCGTGCATCTATATTTCCCGTTATGGTAAGGTTGGTTACGGTTGATAACTCGGTAGGCGTAAGCAAAGAACTTAGTGTGCCAGCAGTTGTTACGTTTACGGTTTTGGAGACTTGCGCTGTTGCCGTAAAGCTGAACAGTGCGAAAACAATAATAGATAAAAGATTTTTCATAATATTCAATTTATAGTTGATAAACTCTTATAAGAAAATAATTATAATTAAAAAAAGCGTGGCACTAAACTTATCCATTTGTTGAGGTACTGCATAGCACCTACGTACAGATATAAGAATAGCCCACGCCATTGGCGTGAGCGTATTACTTATTATTGTGTGGTCTTTAAATTTTGGCGGTTTTCAGAAACTACAATAAAAGCTAACGCTTACAATATTTTCAGAAATTAATGCTGGTTTGACTCTACAAATTTCTTTTAATTTCAATTGGACAAATATATAAATTGTTTTTATATTTTATATAATTTTATTTACAAAAAAAAAATTTCTAAAAAATTTTTTGATTGAAGAGAATTTATATGTGTAAATGAACCCCGCCTCACTCCCCCTACAAATCCAGGCTGGGAAAACGTCTCCGTACCCGAAATAAAAGCTCCTTTTTTTTGAGGGGGAAATATAATTTTAAGATTGTATTTTTACTTTGAAAATCTGTAGCATTTGTTGAAGGTCATAATCAACTCAAAAATTTTATTAAAATGGTAACAATTATTAATTTCAAAGAAAAACAACGAGAAGATGGAAGGTCTTTTTATGTTTTGGAAATTCAAGGTGGAATGGACTTAGTTATGAGCAAAAATACTGGTATGTATTATGCTACAACAAAACATGCAAATCTTCCTTGTACTTACAATGAGGATGAGTGTATTGGATTACTGGGTACTGAAATTCCGGGCTCTATTACAAGAGTAGAATGTGACCCATATGAATATCTGGTTAAGGAAACCGGAGAAACCATAATGGTTAATCACAGATATATCTATGTGCCTGATGAAACGGAAATTTTACAGCAGTTGCAAAACACAAAGGATTCACTGTCTATTGCTTCGGAGTCATTCCGTAAGTCTGTAGCTTTTGAACACGAATTTGCCAGTTAATCATTTAGTTCTTAAAGTTTAGGGCGAACTTCAACAGGTTCAACTTAAACCTTAAGAACTACAATAATTATTATTATGAAAGTAGCTGAAATAAAGATTTCGTATGCGAATAAAAATCCTTCCAAAGTAAAAATTGTAAGCAGCAAAGATGTTTATGACCTTATTTTAGACCACTGGGATAGCAATACTATTGAGTTAATGGAGGAGGTGAAAATAATACTTCTGAATCAAGCAAATGTGGTCTTAGGTGTACATGAACTTTCAAAAGGTGGAATTAATCAGTGTACAATTGACATGAAAATTATTTTAAGTATTGCATTAAAGTGCTTAGCTTCTTCGATTATTATTGTACACAATCACCCTTCAGGTACATTGTCACCAAGTGAAAATGATATTTTAATAACAACGAGATTAAAAAAGGCTTGTGAATTAGTTGAAATTAAGTTGTTAGACCATTTGATTATTTCAAGTTACGGTTATATGAGTATGGTTGACACTGGAAATATGTGAGTCTATTTATGTGAAATGAAATTCTATTTTTTTATACATATTGTAAATTATACAATATCTCAATAATATAGCGTTTTATTCATATTTGAAATAAAAAATCAAAATTCATATTGAAGTAGGGTACATTGATATTTTCAAATTCTACAACTTTATAAAGGTACATGTCAATTCTGATATGTTCCTTTTTCTTTTTTTAGCAAATCAATTCATTTGGAACTGATACAACTTAAAAACAATCTTAAACAATTTAAATTTTAAAATTATGCAACTAAGAACAAGTGAACGAAAAAATGCGAGAATTAAAATGGCACTACAAGGATGTAGTGGCAGCGGTAAAACTTATTCAAGTTTACTCCTTGCTTATGGTCTAACAAATGACTGGAATAAAATAGCAGTTATTGACTCGGAAAATGGTTCAGCAGATTTGTATGCACATTTAGGTTCATACAATGTGCTGAACTTAAATCAGGAATTTTCACCTGAAAAGTATATTGAAGCTATTGATTTATGCGAAAGAGCAGGTATGGAAGTTTTAATAATCGATTCAATTTCGCAAGCCTGGGATTACCTGTTGGATGCACATGCCAATATGCCAGGCAACAGCTTTACAGCATGGGGGAAAATAACGCCTCGTCAAAATGCATTTATCCAGAGGATATTGCAAAGTAAATGTCACATTATTTCAACTATGAGAACCAAACAAGATTACGTTTTATCAGAAAAAAACGGCAAGATGGTTCCTGAAAAGGTTGGACTTAAAAGTCAGCAACGCGATGGTGTCGACTATGAGTTTACATTAGTTTTCGATATTGACATTAAACACATGGCAGTAGCTTCTAAGGACAGAACAGGTTTATTTATCAATTCACCTGAATTCAAAATATCGGCAGAAACAGGAAAGAGAATCCTAAATTGGTGTAATAGTGGTGTTAGTCTTGATAATATCAAAGAAGCCATATCAAAAGCGAATGATATTGAAGAGTTAAGGACTATCCTTCGTAATCACCCAGAACACAAAGATGTGTTAGAACCACTTGCAATTGCAAGAAAAGACCAATTATCAATTAGTATTATTAATCAGCCTAAAATTTCACAAAATGGAAAAGACAATGCAGTTAAACCCAGTTAGTCCGGTTATAAGGAAAGAATCTGTTGAAATAACATTTCAGAGTGGATTAGATGACTTTGAAACGCCTATTGAAGTACTGGAAAGCAATACTGTAATCAAACCGGATAAATCAATTAGAAAGCATTTTATTGAAGCAAATACGTTGGACGTTGATTTAAATCACTTGCAGCAGGATTGCGTTGTACCCGTATTTTCTAAGGATAATGAAATAACTATTTCACATGCAAGATTTATTGATTCAGTTCAGGAGGCAGCATATAAATTCTTCAATGGTGAAACTATTGATGCTCCTGAAGTAAGAGTTTCACATGTGGTAAAAGGTAGAATTCCCGAAGCAATCTACAAACCAGTAAATCATCTTCTGGAAACAGACAAAACCATTTATTATGAGCGTATGGCATTTGCATTTGAAATTCCAACAATCTACGAAGACTTTAATGGTAACAGATTAAACCTCACCGTAGGTGGTGTCAGAGCTTATAATCATGAAAATTTGTACAGCAAAAAATCAAGTGAAAAATTCAAAGTTTTTATTGGTTTTAAAAATTTGGTGTGCTGTAATATGTGCATTTCAACAGATGGTTTTAAGACCGAAATTAAGGCTATGAGCGTTCATGATTTAACTAAGGAGGTGTTGGCGTTATTTGAACAATTTTCACCAGCAAAACAGCTTCACTTAATGTCTGGATTAAAGGATTCCTATCTTACAGAACACCAGTTTGCTCAATTGGTTGGTAAAACAAAATTGTATAATTGTTTACCTCCAGCAAAAAAGAAATTATTACCAAATCTTGATTTTACTGATACACATATCAATATGGTTGCGAAGTCTTATTATCAGGATGATAATTTTGCAAAAGATGAATTCTCAGATAATATTAATTTGTGGAATGTTTATAACCTCTTTACCGGAGCAAATAAAAACAGCTATATTGATAACTTCTTAGACAGGTCTGTAAATGCTACTGAGTTAATTCAAGGAATCAATAATGCATTATACGGAGATAGCAAATACAAGTGGTTTATTGATTAATTATCTACTAAAATAAAAACTCAAGAAAACAAGAATATTCAATGGTAATTACCATGCCATTGATATTTTTGAGTTGAGTGGGAGGCTGTTCATTTTTGCAGCCTCCTTTTTAAATTTATAATGATTGTATCGGATTATTATTGATAACAAAAAATATTATTAATTTTGTGTGTAAAAAAATCTATGAAGCACTTAAGGTTTTACACTAACTATATTATTTATTTGAATAACAATTATTTATATCGACAATGACATGAAGGAAGACATCGATTCAACTCTTGACGATTTAACGAAGAAGCTATTGGATGCTTTTGAAAAAATCGAAAATAATGATGAAACAATAACTTTAAAAGAAGCAAAAAAAACTGTCGCAGAATGTAACAAGAAAGTAAGAGAAATTGAAAAAGTGCTAAAACAAAAGAAATAAAAAAAGGGAACTATAATTAAATATAGTTCCCTTTTTAGTACCCGTTAATTTTAAATTACTGATAATCAATATATTTTGCGGAGAGAGAGGGATTCAAACCCCCGGTACCTTGCAGTACGGCGGTTTTCAAGACCGCTGCAATCGATCACTCTGCCATCTCTCCAGGGATCGTCTTATTTTTGTAAGGCGGTGCAAAGATAGTGCTTTTTATTAAACTTCCAAACACTGAGAAGAGATTTTTATTGTATCGTTTTAGGCGCTGTCACAAACAACCTTTATTTTCAATGAATTCGATATGAAAATTTTGTAATTTAATTTTCATATATTATTTTTGCAGTTCAAATTATATGGAATCTATGTTGCATTCTTACCTTCATATGGCAATTCTGTACAGGGATCGCGCCTGAATTCTGACTTTTTTGTTGGAGCTTTCTGCCTTTGACATTCCGCATTTATTAGTGGAGTGTGTTTTTTCATGAACAAAATTACATATTCAACGCTTTCATTTACTTTAGAAAGTAGATGGGCTTATTTTATCATATAAATTTAAGAAAATGAATAACAATTGGAAAAAAGTATTTGCTATTATATGGACCGGACAGTTTTTCTCGTATTTGAGCAGTTCGGTCGTTGGTTTTGCCACTATACTGTGGCTGAGTTTCGAGACAAAATCGGCTGAGGTACTGGCTTTTGCAGCTATCGCGTCCATGCTTCCGCAGGGACTTATTGGTCCGTTTACGGGCGTGCTTATCGATCGGTGGGACAGAAAGAAGATTATGATATTCTCCGATCTGTTTATTGCACTTTGCTCGCTCGTGCTGGCTTTTATGGTTTTTAGCGGAAATTTGCACATTGCAGCCGTCTATACACTTCTGGCTTTGCGATCGGTGGGGTCGGCCTTCCACGGCCCTTCAATGCAGGCTTCGGTGCCTTTGCTCGCTCCACAGGAAGAGCTGACACGCATTTCGGGCATTAATCAAATGATCATGTCGGTTTCGAGCATTGCCGGCCCTGCATTGGGCGCATTGCTTATGAGTTCGTTTAATCTGGGCTACGTCATGTTGTTCGACGTGCTTGGTGCGCTCATTGCCGTTGGAACTTTGCTATTTGTAAAAATACCAAAGCCCGAACGCTCTGAACATATTGAACCACACGTATTCAGGGAAATGCGTGAAGGTTTTCAGGCTATTTGGTCTAAAAGCGGATTGCCGTGGCTGTTTGCTTTTTCGGTGATTGTATTGCTGTTTTTGATGCCGGTTTCGGTATTGTTTCCGCTTATGACGCTCGAACATTTTAATGGTACGGCTTATCAAATGAGTATTATTGAAGTGGTTTGGGGAGTTGGAATGGTAGCAGGAGGAGCATTTATCGGCTTTGTAAAACTCAAAACGAATGAAGTAGTGCTGATCAACATTTCCTACATTTTGTTGGGACTGTCGTTTCTGCTTACGGGCGTTTTACCGTCAAGCGGTTTTGTATTCTTTGTGCTGCTTACAAGTCTGGGTGGAATTTCAGGAGCTTTGTATCATGCCATGTTTACAGCCACTGTTCAGAAAAATGTAGCTCCGGAAGCACTGGGACGCGTGTTTTCACTTTACGGAAGTATAGCTATTTTACCTTCGCTTGTCGGACTCACCGCCACAGGCTTTATTGCCGACCATATTGGTATTGATTATGCTTTTATATATTCAGGCATCATTATTATCGTTGCAGGCATTTTGGCAATGTTTGTAAAAAACATGCTTAAACTAGGGGAAAAGAGTCTGAATTCTACAGAATAAATGTGAGTTCTGAAAAAAGAAATCCCGCAGGAGTAATTCTCTGCGGGATTTTATATTACTTATACTGTTTTCAGATATTCAACCACATTTTGTTCGATGCGCGAAGTAATGTTGCTTACATCGGCTCTGTCGAATGCTTCTCCGCTGATATTCTCAAATAATTCAATGTAGCGTTCGCTGATGCCGGCTACGATCTCAGGAGTCATTTCGGGAACTTTCTGTCCTTCTTTACCCTGGAAACCATTTTCCATCAACCATTCACGTACAAATTCTTTCGAAAGTTGTTTCTGAGCTTCGCCTTTATCAAAAAGCTCCTGATAGCTGTCGGCATAGAAATATCGTGAAGAATCGGGTGTATGAATTTCGTCGATCAGGTAAATTTTACCATCACGGCGACCAAACTCATATTTGGTATCTACCAGAATCAATCCACGTTTGGCAGCAATCTCCGTACCACGCAGGAAAAGCGCCATGGTATATTTTTCGAGCATTTCATATTCTTCAGCAGACACAAGTCCCTGTTTCAAAATTTCTTCACGCGAAATATCTTCGTCGTGCAAACCATATTCTGCTTTGGTTGTTGGAGTGATAATAGGCTGTGGGAAACGTTCGTTTTCGCGCATTCCGTCAGGAATTTTCACGCCACAAATTTCGCGTACGCCGCTTTTGTAAGCTCTCCAGGCGCTACCACAGAGATAACCGCGAACAATCATCTCTACAGGATAACCTTCGCAACGCAAACCCACTGTAACCATAGGGTCGGGCGTAGCAAGTTTCCAGTTTGGAACAATATCGGCAGTCGCATCCAAAAATTTGGCTGCAATCTGATTGAGCATCTGTCCTTTGTAAGGAATACCCTTTGGCAATACCACATCGAAAGCCGAAATACGGTCGGTGGCAATCATTACGAGCAAGTCGTTTTTCACGGTGTACACATCGCGAACTTTGCCGTGATACACATTTGTCTGTCCATCGAAATGGAAATCGGTGTTTGTAAGTGCGTTCATATTGATTAATATATGCCCCTAACCCCCTGAAGGGAGAATTTAAGGAGTGTTTGTTATTTAGTTGTTGACATTTTTAATATTCTTATGTTTCTTTATTGAGAGCTTCTCATTCTCACCATCTTCCCCTTCAGGGGGCCGGGGGGCAGCATACGCTTCCACAATGCGTTGAACGAGTTTGTGGCGCACAATGTCTTTTACATCAAATTCGACTTTGGCAATGCCTTTTACATCTTTCAGTACCTCCAAAGCATCTTTTAGTCCTGACTTTTGGGAATATGGCAAGTCAATCTGTGTCATATCACCGGTAACAATCATTTTGGTATTCAAGCCCATGCGGGTCAGGAACATCTTTATTTGCATGGTAGTAGTGTTTTGCGCTTCGTCCAGAATAACCACTGCATCGCTCAGTGTTCGTCCGCGCATAAAAGCCAGTGGTGCAATCTGAATGGTACCGTTTTCCATATATTCTTTGAGCTTTAGCGGCGTAATCATATCCTGAAGAGCATCGTAAAGCGGCTGCAAATATGGATCAATCTTTTCCTTCATGTCGCCGGGTAGAAAACCTAGCTTTTCGCCAGCCTCAACAGCAGGTCGACTGAGGATAATCTTTTTAATTTCTTTGTTTTTCAACGAGCGAACAGCCAACGCAATGGCTGTATAGGTTTTCCCCGAACCGGCTGGGCCGATGGCAAAAAGCAAATCATTTGTTTCAAAATCCTTTACCAGCTTTTGTTGGTTGGCAGTGCGTGCCATAATGGATTTTCCATTCACACCGTGTAGAATAAGATTGTCGAATCTTATTTCGACCGGTTCACTGCCTTTGACAATTTCGATGATGTTTTCTTCGGATAACGAATTATTATCTAAACAAAACCGTTCAATTCTTTTTATATTTTCAATAAACCGATCAGCTTCTTCATCGCTTCCCGAAATTTTCACCACATGTCCTCTTGCCATTAATCGCAAATTGGGGTGCAGATTTTTCAACAATTGAATATTAGAGTTGTTTACACCGTAAAAAACAGTAGTATCGGTATGTTCGGAAAGTTCAAAGATGTGTTCTGTCATTTGCAATATATTTTATCGTAAGAAGCTTTTCCAAAGTTTAGAACTTTGGAAAAGCTGATTTTGGATGATTAATAAGCGAATAATGGGTATTTTTCCATTGTTTTGTTTACGCGTTCGCGAACCGATGCGATCACGGCTTCGTTGTCAACGTTCGAAAGCACAGTTTCAATCATTTCTGCAATTTCTTCCATCAGCGGTTCTTTTGCTCCACGGGTAGTGATAGCAGGAGTTCCAAGGCGGATACCAGAAGTCTGGAAAGCTGAACGACTATCGAAAGGCACCATGTTTTTGTTTACAGTAATATCGGCTTCCACCAACACTTTTTCGGCCACTTTACCTGTCAGTTCAGGGAATTTCGAACGAAGATCCACCAACATAGAGTGGTTATCTGTTCCACCTGAAATAATTGTAAAGCCACGAGCAATCAGTGCATTTGCCAGAGCAGCAGCATTTTTCTTTACTTGTGTCTGATATTCTTTGTATTCAGGTTCCAGACATTCGCCAAACGAAACCGCTTTTGCAGCAATCACGTGTTCCAGCGGACCACCCTGAATACCGGGGAATACAGCCGAATCGAGCAATGCCGACATCATTTTCACTTCGCCTTTTGGAGTGGTTTTTCCCCATGGGTTTGGAAAATCTTTTCCCAACAAAATAATACCACCACGAGGACCACGAAGCGTTTTATGCGTAGTAGAAGTCACAATGTGTGCCCATTTTACAGGATTCTCCAATAAACCGGCAGCAATAAGTCCGGCAGGGTGAGCCATGTCAATCATAAGCAAAGCGCCTACTTTATCAGCAATTTCGCGCATGCGTTTGTAATTCCACTCGCGTGAATAAGCCGAGCCACCACCAACAATCAGTTTTGGTTGTTCACGGATAGCCACTTCTTCCATTTGGTCGTAATCAACACGACCTGTATCTTCTTTTACGTTGTATTCGCATGGTTTATAAAGAATTCCTGAGCTGTTTACCAACGAACCGTGTGACAAGTGACCGCCATGAGATAAATTTAAACCTAAAAATTTGTCGCCCGGATTAAGGCAAGCCAAAAACACAGCAGCATTAGCCTGAGCACCCGAGTGAGGTTGCACGTTAGCCCATTCAGCTCCGAAAATTTCTTTCAAACGATCGATAGCAATCTGCTCGCTCTGGTCCACAACCTCGCAACCACCATAGTAACGTTTGCCGGGATAACCTTCTGCATATTTATTAGTCAGCACCGAACCCATAGCTTCCATTACCTGATCGCTTACAAAATTTTCTGATGCAATCAATTCAATACCTTTCATCTGACGCTGTTTCTCACGTCCGATGATGTCAAAAATTACCTGATCTCTTTTCATCTTTTTTAAAATTTGCCCCCTAACCCCCGTTCGACTGAGCTCACTCCGAAGCCTAAAGGGGGGATAAAAGAGGCGTTATTTATATAATTATTTTATTTCCTTACCAATAACAAAAAGTAATTTGTCAATATAGTACAGATGTTCACTATCTTGCTTTAATTCTTGAGTCAAATTGTCTTTGAGCCAATCTTTATAAGATGATATTATTTCAATCTTTTTCTTTGATAATGGCTTATTTGTATTTTTAGAAGCTTCATAAAAAGCCTTATATGCCTCTAAAATATTTTTATCAACAATTGGTTCCTTCTGCGGATTTGCGAGACTTTTTCCAAATTGAAAGAAAATCTCTGCGTTTTCCTGTGTTATATCCTCCTCTGTGAACCTGATTCCATTTATTATATGCTTAAATTTAATCAAATCTCCTTGTTTCCAAACCATTGCATATAACAGCTTAGTTAGAGGGTCATTGATTTTTTCTGAGAGTTTTCCATCTTTAGTAATGAGTTCACCGCTATGTCTACAAATTATACCCATATCTATTAGTTTATTAATATCTTCTTTGGATATTGTATATTTAATGGGTGGATATTTTTTAAAATCAAATTCAGAATCAATTTTTCTTATATTCTTAATATCTTCTATTGACTTTGCATTTTTGACTTTAGCAAAAATATCTAAAATATCAATTTTATCTTTACTCATAATTTTGTCTTTTCGTTTTCTCTTTCAAAACTAACAAATTTCAGGTTGCCTTTCAGTTCTTTGTCGGCACGGAAGCAAATTTTCTTTGCTTTCACGCGGCGGGGCGTACATGCTTCGGGTGTGTCGAATCCGGCGCTTGTAGCCGAAACGGTAAACAAACCCAAATTGTCGAGCCGCACCGAATAACCTTCCTGCAAATACTGCTCTACCAAGCCGGAAAGCCCGATAAGCGCGGCATGTACATCGCCTTCGGAAAGGGAGCTGATTTTGGTCAGATCCTTTGCCAGTTGCCGGGTGGTGATTTCGCCCGACCGTACCGGCACAGCATAGTATTTGGCCGCTTTCTCGCCAATGCCGCTCCGTTTTGTTCTTACTCTGTAACGAAATGCCATAATGCTAAGGATGAAATTTATATTTCGACACTACAAAATTACAAAATCGTGCTTACAAAATTCATATTTAATGTACATCTAAGCATTTTTAAGATGTACATCTAATATTTATTCTGATGTACATCTCAATTCTATTCAAATGTACATCAAATAAAAATATCATCAGTATGTTTTCGATAAATGATCCTCGTATTATTCAGAATTTGTACCGATGATTTTATGTTTTATTGCTCTGCTCTAAGGCGGTTATACCTGATGGAGCAATGTCTGAAATCTTTCCACAAATTTTCCTACATGAAAGCCATCCAGCAATGCATGGTTGGCGTGAATATCCACCGGCAACCACATTTTATCGCCATCGCGGGTGATTTTACCAAAAGTGATTTTCGGAATACTGCGCGCCGCACTAAATTTACGTGCATGATTTACAGCATAAAAGTCAACCCATGGAACTGTGGAATAGTGGATTACTTCCGGTCCGGGATCAGGGAATTTCAATCCAAACTCAGCTTTCACTCTTTCCGTTTCTATTTTTGCCTGTTGCATAAACGCCTCTATATCCTTATTGTAAGGGAAATAGCCACAACCATAGGTTTCGTCTTCTCTGAAAATGGTAGCTCCGGCGCCTATGCTATCAAAACAAACAACTTTATCATCCTCAATCCGATAGCGAAATTCTTCTATTTCGTTAGCCGCTTGAAGCGACAAATATAAGTAATATAACGAAAACTGATACCCTTTTTCTTTTGCTACTTTACGAGCTGCCGAACACTCCAAACGCACAACAACCCCAAACAAAGG
>CAYMHE010000021.1:18922-21716 GCA_964390175.1 uncultured Paludibacter sp. | reverse complement strand
TTGCTACTTTACGAGCTGCCGAACACTCCAAACGCACAACAACCCCAAACAAAGGCTCATCAAAAGTATTAAATACTTCGAAATGTTCACGGCGTTTCCAGGTAGATATATCTATTTCTTTTTTCATCTCTTTAAATTTTAGAACAAAGAACAAAGAACAAAGAGCAAAGATATTATTAATCATGCCTTTGTGTGTCCAAAATCTTTGATCATGTTAGTTTCATAAGGTAAAAATTTATTTCAATATTTTGTTCCCATCCACCTTCTGCAAAACAGTCATTTGTTGAATGGCTACTTTATTTAATCTAATGAGTCGTTCTTTTTGCTGAAGTCCATCGTTAATGAAAACAGCATTTAAGTTTTTCTTACGAGAATGTTGGCTGCACTCGGCATAGCCCGAACGAGTTCGGCTCTGCACTCGCTTGAGCAACATTTCCATATTTGCGAGGCAAATCAATTCGTTGATAGTTGCATAATCACGGATATTTCCTTTCAAATCGGGGTTTGCATCCCGCCACTCCTTTGCTGTTCTACCGAAAAGCGCCATGTTCAGCACATCTGCCTCGTTGGCATATACATGTGAAATTTGTACTGGCGTAAGTTCTTGCGGAATAAGATTTTGTTTGATAGCATCGGTGTGGATATGATAATTGACTTTTGCCAGCTCGCGCTTTGCACTCCAGCCCAATGCTTTCTGTTCTTCTTTTTTCAGACGTTTAAATTCCGTTATCAAATAAAATTTGAACTCGGCTGAAATCCACGAAG
The DNA here is from genome assembly GCA_964390175.1 of uncultured Paludibacter sp. Lineage (GTDB taxonomy): Bacteria > Bacteroidota > Bacteroidia > Bacteroidales > Paludibacteraceae > Paludibacter. The sequence goes on along the minus strand of CAYMHE010000021.1, from coordinate 20,951 downwards.
CAAACTCAAGAGCAATGTCTTCGTGAGCATAAGTGCCACCGTAACGACCAGCTTTTGCTTGTAAACAAATAGCATTTGTTTTTGCAGAAAATTCTTTCACACTAATTTTAAAATTGTTTAGTCCTGCCTGGTTTCTAATTATGGCGAATTCGCCATAATTAAAATTCGGGTTGTAAATTTTCTCCCATATTCCTATATATTCTAATGTATTACGGTTTCGTAGCCAATCGGAAACAAAAAAGTCGCCATCCTTGGCTTTGAGCATATCTGTTATAGAAATGTAATCATCATCATTTATTTTGATAATTGTTACATCCGTATCTTTTACTGTAATCTTTGCCATGACATCTTATTTTTCAAGAAACAGTTTATTTCTTTTTCTTCTTTACTGTCCAGCCAAATTTCCCGATTTCTTCGCCTAATTTGTAGTAATGACCATGCGAATAGGCAATCAGTTTGGCCTCGGAAAGATTAAATGTTTCAGTTACCGGGTCGATATATTTTGAATCGGCCTGCACATTTACAACTTCGGCAATAAACATATCGTGCGAACCTAATTTAATAATTTCCTTCACTTTACACTCGATGCACAGCGGCGATTCCTTAACAATCGGCGCTGATACTTTTTCAGCTTTCACAGGTGTGAGTTTCATTTCAGCAAATTTATTAAAGTCCCTTCCGCTTTTCACACCACACCAGTCGGTTGCATAAGCCATTTCCTCGTTGGTAAGGTTGATGACGAATTCCATGTTCTTCTTAATAATATCGTACGAATGCCGCTCAGGACGCACCGAAATATAACACATGGGCGGATTAGTACAAATCGTTCCTACCCAACTAATGGTAATCAGATTGTAATCCTCAGGCGTACTCCCACACGAAATAAGCACCGCAGGCAATGGATAAATCATTGTACCGGGCTTCCAGCTGATATGAGTTTTTTCGTTTTCTTTCATTTTTAAATAATCAGATCCAAACTTTATTTCAATTTCACCTCTTCGGCCCGTACTTCGCGTTCGCAGTAACGACATTTCAGACGGGTTCTATTATCTTCTTTCAAAACATAAAAACTGGTCTGAACAGGCTGGTGATTGGTAATACAGTTTGGATTAGCACACTGAATCACCTCACGAATTTCTTCAGGCAATACCAAAGGACGTTTTTCAACTACTTCGTAATCGCGGATAATATTAATCTTAGCATCCGGACAAATCAGCGCAAGCTTATTGGTTTCGTTCACTGCAAGCGCTCTGTCTGCAATTTTTACAAGTCCTTTTGAACCAATCTTTTTACTCTCGAGGTTATTTGCAAGCGTAATCTGATTGGTACAGGTGTCTAAATGCAGAATTTGCACCACTTTAAATAATTTATCCGACGGAATATGGTCGATCACCGTTCCATCTCTTAATGCTGCTACTTTTAATTTCTTTTCCATATAAATTCAATATGCTAATGTGCCAATATGCTAATGTGCCAATTAAATGTGAGCTTTATTAGTTTTGGCAGAATTTAAAATGCTGTTTATAATACGCTGAATCTCTTTAATATTTTCCAATAATTCAATCTCAAAAGGATAATTTTCAGAATACAGGCATAATAACAACCAATACTCTGTCTCTTCTGCTTCTTTTGCTGCAATTTTAAATTTATGAATAAAATCAGCTTTACTTTCACTGTTTTGTGCTTCTCTGGCATTTGCACCAATCGAAGTCCCACTTCTTAATAGTTGATTCGCAATTGTAAATTTTCTTTTTTCTTCAAGTTTTGCAGTGAATGATATTATTTTTAATGAAAACGAAAAAGTCAAATCTACAATCTTATTTCCATAATCGCAAGGTGTTTTTATTGGCAAATTGGCATAATAAAAAAATTGGCACATTAAATAAGCATCTTACTCAGAATCGCCTGACGAACGTACAAACCGTTTTGCGCCTGTTGAAAATAATAAGCCTTTTCGTTACTGTCCACATCCGGATCAATTTCGGTCACTCGTGGTAGCGGATGCAAAATTTTCAGATTGGGTTTGGAG
>CAYMHE010000021.1:0-18822 GCA_964390175.1 uncultured Paludibacter sp. | reverse complement strand
ATCAATTTCGGTCACTCGTGGTAGCGGATGCAAAATTTTCAGATTGGGTTTGGAGTTGACCAGCATATCGTTTTTAAGCGTGTACACATTTTTCACTCTTTCGTATTCCATCAAATCCTGAAAGCGTTCTTTCTGCACGCGTGTCATATACAAAATATCGGCATCGTTGAAATTATCGTTCAGTTCATTCGATTCGGTAAATGGGATGTTGTGGTTTTTGCAAAATGTTTTATATTCATCCGGCATTTTGAGCTCGTCGGGTGCAATGAATTTGAAGGTAGGATTGAAATGCGACATAGCCATAATGAGCGAATGCACTGTGCGCCCGTATTTCAAGTCGCCCACGAGACAAATGGTCAGATTCTCGAGCGTTCCCTGTGTTTTCAGAATTGAATAAAGATCGAGCAAAGTCTGCGAAGGATGCTGATTGGCACCATCTCCGGCATTTATAATGGGTACCGGAGCTACTTCGGCCGCATAACGGGCTGCACCTTCGAGCGGATGACGCATCACAATGGCATCGGCATAGCAACTTACCATGTGAATGGTATCGTTGAGTGTTTCGCCTTTCGACGAACTACTGGTGGCTGCATCGGAAAATCCGATAATTTTTCCTCCAAGTCGCACCACAGCTGTTTCGAAACTAAGGCGTGTACGCGTGGAAGGCTCAAAAAAAAGCGTTGCAATCACTTTGCCATCGAGTGTTTTACGGTTAGGATTGGCTTCGAAATCAGCAGCCGAATCGAGAATAGCAAGAATTTCATCTTTGCTGTAATCGGAAATTGAAACTAAACATTGATTGCTCATAAGATTACTCCAAACCCCAAAGGGCTTTTTATTACTCTAATTCATGAAGAAGAATTCAGAGCGTTTTTTGTTAGATTTTAATTTTAAAGAAAAACAATACTCCATTATTAATACCCTTAGATGAAACTGTATTTTCCTCCTTTAAGGATCAGGGTATAAAAAAAACCAACACAAATCCGACGCAGATTTATATTGGTTTAGTTTTTATTTCAGGCAATTTTCCCAAGCAACTTATTTGCAAATAGTCGCTCTGATTGAAAACATATTTGAATTGCTTTTTTTCCATTTTCTTTCGGTTACAAAGATAGATGAATTTTCGTTATCAGGAAATTGTTTTTGAAGTTTAGGGTTTATTTTTTTTATTTTTCAATATTGATTTTATCTCATCTTCATTTACCCGAAATTCAACAATTCTTCGAACTAAATCAATAGGAACGGGCGTTTTCAACGGAAATTGTATAGCGCCTTTCGACGTTTTGTAGGCCGTGAGTTCGTCGCTGAAAACTACTATAGGTGAGCCGGTAGGGTAGAAGCCTATGTGATGTTTATTGGCCGAAAAATACACAAGCACACCATGAATTTTATATGCAGGCATTCCATAACTGATGATTTCGCTGGCAGTAGGAGCAGCACTTTTAATTACTTCTCTGAGTTGATTCAATATTGGTTGTATCGTTTCGCTTTGAGCTGCAATATATTCATCTACTGTGCTGTAACTTGCTTTAGCGTCCATTGTTCCCGTTTTTTGTAATAAAATTACTTTTTCCCTGTCTTTTGAATTACTTTGTTCAGGATTCTTTCAAAAGTAGTCATGCTGGCAATTTCGTCGATGGCAAACGAAACATTGAAAGCTTCCTCAACGGCCATTATTAATCTGAGTTGTCCCAGACTATCCCAGTTTTCGAATTCGTTTTGCCTTGTTTGAAGCGTTATTTTATCGCTTTGTGTATTGAATGTGGTTACAAAAATTTCTTTTAGCTTTTCTTCTGTATTCATCTGTTAGTTTTTGTCAGTTTTTTTGAATAATAAAGTTCATCGTTTGTAGTAAAACCGTAATCGCTTAAAAAAGTTTTTAGCATAGCATTACGCTGCGTCGGTTTGTACACTGCATTCAGTTCATTTACATTGAGTTTTTTTAATTTCTCTATTACAAAGTTCATAAAAAAACGCTCAACTTTTCGGCCTAATACCCTGCAACTTAACATATATGCATCGAGAAAAGCGCTATCGCCATTCAATTTTATAATTGCACAACCAATAATTCCTTCGTTGCCGAATCTATCTTCATATTCACAGCTAAGTGTTAAATAATCGGAATCTTTAGTGAGATTCAGCATCTCAATATCGCTATATCGTTTTAGGCTCAGGTTGAATTGATTAGTTTTCTGAGTGAGCTGAGCAATACGTTGGTACGATTCGGCATTGACTTTTTTAATTTTAAGGCTTATGTTGAGTTTTTTTATAAATTCGTCGTAACTAAGTTGCTGCGATACGTTTTGTCTTTCGGTATTTCTACGGTACTGGTTTGTTTTCTCTATATCTTCGGCTGTAATGGCTGTCCGAGCAAAAAACGGATAAACAACATCGGTTATCAACCAACGGTTTAGTTGAGTAATATCTTTGGGAAATTCGGGCACTGTCAGTTCAGGGATTTCATTTAGGGCATGCTCCCTTTCCACAGGATGATCATCAATAAACACAAAACTATCAACACCGAGGTTTAAATCGGTTGCCATGCGGAGGATATTGTCGGCTTTTGGCTGCCAGTTAATGTAATGACCCACAAAATCATCCCACTGCAACAGCATGTTTTTATTCTTTTCGAATACTTCGCGAACATCGTCTTCGTTGTTTTTTGAGCTGATAAGCAACAAAACACCCTGATTTTTAAGCTTCAGAATATTCTTCTGGAAATCAGCATAAATTCTTCCTGTTCCCTGATTCCCGATTTGAATGTTCTCCCAACCATCCTCAGCGGCTACACCTCCCCAAATAGTGTTGTCCAAATCCAGAACAAGTACTTTTTTTGTTTTGCCCTGAATGCTGTTTAATAAATAATTCATCTCATTAGCTATGGTTTTAAATCCTGCATATGAGAATTTTATAGAGCCAAGGTACCAGTATTTATCGTCGAATAAAGAATTGTAGCCATGATAGGATATAAGCCGGTTCATTTCAAATACATGAACATTTGGGTTCCGGGAGACGTACATTTTCAGATCAGCATTCATCTTGTTTGAAAATGAATTGTTATTGCTCGTGTAGGTTTCGACCGAAAAAGGCTGCAACATAAAGTCGGCAATAATAAACTGTGTATGAATGTGATGTGTGCTAAAAAAGTCGATGGCCGTAAATAATTCAGCTGTATCTTGCGCAAATTCGTCGGCATTGAGGTATACAAAAACAAAATCAGGATTAAAGCTGTATAATCCTGATAATGTATTTAGTAATTCCGGTTGCCATTGATTGAAGCCGGCACAATAAACACTCAAATTATTGTTTTTCTCCAAATTATTTTTGAGCGGATCGATATTTACATTGCTCAGTAAAGCTATTTTTTTCATTGTTTTTTACACGAAAAATAAACTGAAATGTTTTGTTAGTTAAGTGAATACCGAATCGCCATCACCTTCCTGAAAATAGTCGACCGAAATATCGTGATTCCGGGGAAACAGGTAAGGGCGTTTTATATTACGGATGTAAATGAAATTCGTTCTTTTGCTTCTGAGTTTGTCTGACAGCCTGTTATCGAATGTAGTGATTGTATTTATAAGTTCTTTCAACGATAAATTAACAAGATAAGCGGCAATACTTCCCATTTGTGCATCGGCGGCATAAATGTGATTGACTACCATGTTTTTATCGCGTATTTTAAGCAATACAATTCCTACGAGTTTATCCTCCTGATTGTAGATTTTAAGCATACGGTGTTCGAATTGATCGGCTTTGGAACTGAAAAAATACCGACCCGATTCTCTGTCGGCTTTTCCTTCCGACATCCAAGGATATTCTAAAATCCATCTGAAATATTCAATTCCTCTTACAATGCTTTTATCCCTGGCTATAAATGTTTGGAAAAAAACATCCAGCTCATCGTTTAATCGTTTATTTTCAACGATCTTAAAATTGTTTTTACCTTTTTTGTGGATTCCCTTTCTCGATTTCAGCAATTCATTTATCGATCGCTCAAGCAATTTGTAAAAGGTCATCAGCGATTTTAAATCGGGATAACGGGCTTCGAGCATACTTGCAAAACATAGATTTATGTAAAATGTACGTCCTTTTTTATACTGCGTATTCTGAAAAACACCCAAACTCAAATATGTTTTTTCCAACGAAAACAAAAAATTGGAAATATACAGCGAGTTCTTATATTGTTTTATCAGCAGATAGAAAAGCTGCGATGCCAAATTCCCCTGCCGAAAGCTTTCTTCCACCCAAAAACAACTCAACCAATGTATCTTTTTCTCTCCGTTCTCAGATGGAATGATATCCGGCAAAACGCCAACATAACCGACCAAATCGGCATTTTCGTAGGCTGCCCAAAGCAAAATGTCATCATCCGAACAATACGGATTGTTGTATTGCGACCAACCACGCTGAAAACTAATAGGAACTTTATTAAGCACCCTGAAAAATTCGGAGTGGATAAATACTTTAAGTTCGGCTTTGGTATATGATTTTATCTGCATTATTTTCTAATTATTACGTGTTTGGAAATGAACATTTTAAGAATAAAAAACAGATATTCGTTTTTAATAATTGATGCAGCGCTTGCGCTACCTTTAATCTCCATAGGTATCCGCTGAAGATTTGACTTTACGGAGTCAAGTTTCAGATTTGCAGTACCGAAAGTAATATCAACATCATTTTTTATGGCATCGAAAAATGATTTGCTTACTTCGAAGTCGGTATACGGAAATGAAAATAAACGTTCTTTCAGGTTAAAATTATCAATTAAAAAACGGATTGAGCTTAAGGTTTCGTCAATTTGTTCGCTAAGGCTCAACGCCGGAAAATAAGGATGCGAAACAGAATGAGCTCCTAAACTAAAACCCTGGTCAACAAGTTTTTTTATTTGTTCGGTACTGAGATAAGGCTGGTGCTTAGCCAAATAATCCTTAAAATCGATATCCAATACCGGAGCAATCAGATCTGCCAGTTCTTTCGAATTGTAAGTAATGAGCAAAAAATCTGATGCTTGTTTGTATTCGAGATTGTATTTTCTGAAATATTCAACAATATAACTCAATTGCCCGGGTGTGAGTTCGGTTTTTAGAACTTTTTCAATCAGAATGCTGATTTTGAGTCTGTAGAACATATCCTTATTGTCGATAAAGCCTGTGTTTACAAAAAACGTGGCCGGAATGCCTTTACGAAGCAAAATAGGGGCAACTACATCGTAAAACTGACGCAATCCATCGTCGAAGCTAAGGAAAAAAGCTCGTTTACTTCTTAGCGTTGTAGAGAACTTATTGTCGATAAGGTAATTGTGTGAAACTGCGTTGTAGTTTTGTTGCAGAAAGTCAAGGTCTTTCTCGAAACGGGATGTTGAAATCACCGGATATAAATGTTTGAGATGAATTAAATCTTCATCCGAAACAGCATGGTAAAATGGCAGTATGAGGTGCTGACCCGATAGCCTGATTAAAAAATCAAGATCGAAACTTTTTTGCGTTGTACTCACTAATTTTTTAATTGCCGTTTTCATAACAACAAAGGTAGTTTTTTCGGTTGCCTTTTGCGACTGAAAATAAATTTATTTTAGTTGTTTTCGATGATTACTCCTATAATATTCCCCAATTTCGATTTTAATTTTTCTGCATCCGACTGACGTATAGACAATTTCATTGAACACATATTGTCGAACGATTGATCAAGTACCAGAGGATTGATCTCTTTAATTACGCGCATTACTTCATTCATAAGCAGATAATCAAATCCCACTGTAAATACTTCATCAATAGTTTGTTCAACGATATTGGCTTGTTCGAGTGCATCCATGCTTGCTTCCTTGTAAGCCGTTATTAATCCCCCGGTACCGAGTAAAATGCCACCGAAATATCGCACCACTATAACAAGCACATTTGTAAGTTCAAACGAATTGATTTGTCCAAGTATAGGTCTTCCTGCTGTTCCCGAAGGTTCACCGTCATCGTTGGCCCGCCATTCATTTTTTGCATTTCCAAGCATATAAGCGTAACAAATGTGGCGTGCATCGTAGTATTGTTTTCGGTATTGTGCTAAAATTTGATTGATTTCGTCTACATTTTTCACCGGAAATGCAAAGGACAGAAATTTACTTCCTTTTTCCTTGTAGCTTCCCTCGCTACTCGATGCTATGGTTCTAAATGTATCGGACATGAAATCTCAGATGCGTATTTTTATGCAATCCACAAAAGTAATGAAAATGTATTATAAAATAAAATTCGGTGAAAGAAAGGTTAAACAAAATAAAAAGAGTTTATTGTATTGATATTTAAAAGTTTGCATTCATTAGCAATAGCGTTAATTCAATGAAAAAAAATAAACTTTCATTCGCTCAGATTGTTTTATAAATAGTTTTATAAAAAGATAATGAAGTGTTTACAATTTTAAAATCTGAATTCTATGTCGAAACTTGATTTAAAACAAATTTATCTGGAACTTGAGCTCCAGATAAAGAGGTTAAATCAGTCCAATATGACTGTTTACCGCGATGATGCCAGAGATGATGCTCAACAGGTAATCCGTGAGCTAAACAAAGAAATTGATCTGTGGGTCAGCTGGTTGAATGAACGACGTATTGCTTGCTACGATCTGGAAAACCTGCTGATAGCTCAAAGAGAAAACATAAAGCTCGATCGACTTAAAAAGAAGGGAGTTGATCAAACTGAATTAGAATTATTCAAAAACGATATTCTGCGATTGATTGCCAGGGCAATTATGAATACCTATCTGGAGTCGCTTTTTTTAGATCAGAACATAAAGAAACATAAATCGGATGACTTGTTTGAAGCTTGATGCCCATATCGCTTTTATTTGTTAGAAAAAAGGGACAAAATAAACTTTGAAATTTAAATACCTGCCTGTAGAATTTAATCGGGGGCAGGTGTTTTTTTATATAAAAAAACGGTCGGATAGCAAAAAAAATAGTGTATATTTGCAAGCGTTATTCAAAAAATGCCTTTTTAGCTCAGTTGGTAGAGTAATTCATTCGTAATGAATAGGTCTGGGGTTCGAGCCCCCAAAAAGGCTCGTGGGTTGAGCCAACTGCTTAAAATCAGTAATTATGTTGATGTTCGATAACTCAATATTCGCTTCGTTCATACCTCAAATAGTCATGTTGATTGGTTATTTGTCGTGTTTGTTGATGCCCGGATATTACCTTTCGGAACAAAAAACGGCAGTGATTGCTCAACAAATTGAATTTACACAAACTTTCTCTGAGTTACCTTCTGTTCAGGCAACAACCTGCAACTATTGCTATCAGCAAATGGATGCTACTGTTGAAGAAGAAAAGAAACAAACCTGTTCGGTTGTAAATTCAATTGTTTATTTTGTTGATTTTCAGATTGATTTAGAAAATTCATTTTCTTTCACTTTATTTTCGCGTCCTCCACCAGCACTTGTTTAATACGGCCTTAGAAAGTTCTTTTTTTGAATTGGTCGTCAAGCCTTAGTTGCTTTTGCCCGACCTTTTACCCGGAAAATAACAAGTAAAAATTCATTTATCTTTTATTTATGCTTAAAACGCAAGTGGATAGCATTCATATATACAAACACATTAGATGTTCAAAAAATATACAATTATACTTTTAGTTGCTGCGATATTTAGTTCCGTAGCTATAAAAGCCGAAAATATACCCGTTGAAAAAATGGACACGGTAGCGTTAACCGAAATTGTGGTTCAGGCCTCACGCGACCAATCAAAACTTAAAAGTCTTTCCAGCTCAGTTTCAGTCATTAATTCTAAACAGATTGAAACTTTAGGCATCAGTACATTAACAGATATAACTTCCACTGTAGCTAACTTATTTATGCCCGATTACGGCTCGAAACTTACATCGCCCATATACATTCGTGGCGTGGGTTCGCGTATCAATGCGCCTTCGGTAGGATTGTATATCGATCATGTTCCTTATTTCGAAAAGGCTGCTTTCAATTTCGATTTCTTCGACATCAGCCGCATTGAAGTGCTTCGTGGGCCACAAGGAACACAATACGGACGCAATACAATGGGCGGGATTGTGAATATCCTTACAAAATCACCTATGAATTATCAGGGAACGGACTTAAATATTCAAGCCGGAACTTATGGCAGTTATTTATTGAATGTAGGACATTATGCCAAGTCAAGCGAACGGTTTGCTTATTCATTGTCGTTGAATTACAGGCATAACGATGGATTTTTTACAAACGATTTTCTGAACCAAAAGGTAGATGTTCTTGATTCGTACGGAATGCGTAACCGATTGATATGGAATGTAACTGATCGTTTCTCAATTGAAAATATCCTTAGTTTCGAACACAGTATTCAGGGAGGATATCCGTATGCTGTTTACAACGAGGTGACCGGCAAAGCTGAGCAAATCAGGTACAATCAGGAAAGTGGGTACGATAGAAATTTGCTTTCAGATGCTTTATTGCTGAAGTACAAAGCCGATAATTATACTCTTACATCTACCACATCTTATCAATATCTGTCGGATAAACAGTCAATTGATCAGGATTTTACAGTTGATTCTTTGTATTTTGTGATTCAACGTCAGCAACAGAATATGATTTCGGAGGAGCTTACGATTCAGTCCAACGGAAAGAAAAAATACAACTGGATTTTTGGTGCCTATGGTTTTGCGCAGCAATTCGACAACCAGGTGAATGTAAATACTTACAAAGCAAAAACAGAAACCACCAAAAAATATGATCATTCAATAGCTGGTGGCGCTTTGTTTCATCAATCAACGTTAAATGATTTTCCGGTAAAAAACATGAACATTACTGCCGGTATACGTTTGGATACCGAAACAGATCAACTTGGATATCAGTACGACAGAATTAGAAACGGAGTTTTTGCTTCACTGGCCGATACCACTTATACAGCTTTGAATTCTATTCAGATATTACCAAAATTAGCTGTAAATTACAAACTTAACAATACCAATTTATATGTTTTAATCAGTCGTGGTTACAAAACGGGAGGTTTCAATTCTACTTTCGAACGCCCCGAAGACCTTACTTTTGATCCCGAACACAGTTGGAACTACGAAGTAGGTGTAAAATCATCGATTTTTGAGAACAGGTTATTTGTCGAAGGTTCGTTATTTTACATCGATTGGAAAAATCAACAAATATATCAGGCCACACCAAGCGGTACAGGTTCTATGCTCAAAAATGCAGGACATTCGGTGAGTAAAGGAGTTGAATTAAGTTTGAATACAGCATCGATTCAGGGTTTTGAATTAATGGCGAGCTATGGTTACACTGACGCCACATTTATATCGAATGTGTTGAGTGCTACTGCTGATTATAGTGGAAATTACATTCCCTATGTCCCAAAAAACACAGTTGCAGCTCAATTGAAGAAAACAGTTGAAATAAATAATTCTGTTTTGCTCAACCGTCTTGTATTGAGCATTTTGTACAAAGGTACAGGCTCAATTTATTGGGACGATAAAAACTCACATAGTCAGGATTTTTACAACTTAGTTGATGCACGTATTAGTTTTGTACGTAAAAATGTACAATTCGATTTTTGGGGAACTAACCTCACTTCTGCTGTTTACGAATCGTTTTATTTTGAATCGCTTGGAAAAAAATACATACAAAACGGAAAACCTCTGCAGGCAGGAGTGAAACTGTCTGTCAAATTTTAAATCATGAACGAAAAAAACTGGCACAAATTTCCACTTTTATTTAGTTTGTACATTGCACAGTCGATACCCATGAGTTTTTTCTCAACTGTGGTGCCTGTGATTATGCGACAGGAGAATTATTCGCTATCGTCGATAGGCTTATTGCAACTTGTGAAACTGCCCTGGACGCTTAAATTCCTTTGGGCACCGATTGTCGATAATAAAGCACGAACAACTAAAGACCTGAAACGCTGGGTGCTGATTTCGGAATTGTTTTATGCGGCCATTATTTTTTCGATTGCCTTTTTCGATCTGCAAACCGATTTCAAGCTCATTATTTTCCTTGTTGTGATTGCTTTTATCGCTTCGGCAACACAGGACATTGCAGTTGATATTTATGCCATTTTATCGTTGAAACCTTCCGAACGCAGTCTTGGAAACAGTATGCAGTCGGGGGGGAATTTTATCGGTTCATTTTTTGGAACAGGCGTATTGTTGGTGGCTTATCATTACTATGGTTGGTCCAATGTGCTTATGCTGCTTTCTGTCTTTGTGATCATTGCGGTTATGCCTTTGTTCCTGTCGAAAAGAGAGGTAACGGCTGTTGAGAATATCAAAAAAGAACGGGTGACGGTGAAGGATATACTTTCTTTTTTCCGTGAAAAAGGCAAGCTGAAGCAAATCCTGATATTGATATTCTATTATTCGGGCATCATTGGTATTATGGCCATGCTCAAACCTTATTTGGTCGATTTAGGTTATAGTGTAAAGGATATAGCTTTTATGTCGGGGATTTTCGGTACGCTTACAGCAGCCTGTTCCACTTTGTTGGGCGGATTTATCATGCGTAATATAGGCCGTCGCTCTGCCATGTTTCTTTTTCTGACTGTTACTATGATTGCCGCAATTTATTTTCGAATGCTTGCAGCCACTACGCCATCGGTAATGGCTTTGTACGTTGGCATCGGACTTATTTGGTCGGCTTACGGATTATCGACAGTAGGTATTTATACGCTTTCGATGGATGCAGTGCGCAAAGGACGCGAAGGAACCGATTTTACTATTCAGATTGTTATTACTCATATTGGTAGTTTGCTTATTGCTACCGGTAGTGGAAAAGTGGCACATGCTTTCGGTTACAAAGGATTATTTACGGCCGAAGCTATCGTCACGGCATTTACTTTTATAGTGCTGTTTTATGCTTTACCGCGCAAAAAGCACATTAAGCAATAGAAAGAATTGAATGTCGTATTAATGAACCGATAATGTGCTGTTTATCGTCTTTTTATTAAATAATGCGAATCAGGGGTTGAAAATAATTCTATTTTGTTTAAAGTAAATTATTTCCCGTAGGGAATGTATATCAATAGAAAATAGAAATCATCACAAATCAGTTCCCCGTAGGGGATAAACAAAGATATAACATTAATGTCCTACGGACAATAAAACATTGAAACGTGTTTATTCTATTGATATTGAAGTCCTACGGACTATTTTCAACTCTTGATTCGCATAAGTGGTAAATTGCAAATTGACAAATAGTAAATACCTAAATTCTCCGATAAGGATATTTAGATACCGATTTTTTATGATCCGACGGTTGTGGATGTGTTTTTTCTGCTTCCATACTTTTCTTAAAAATCAAAAATTACAACAATGAAAATATCAGAAAATCTATTTCAAAAATACAATGTTCCGGTGCCACGCTACACAAGCTATCCACCGGCAACATCCTTTCATACAGGTTTTAGTGGCAATGATTTTATCGAACAAATAAAATTATCGAACACTGCTGCGCCCGAGAATCTTTCAATTTACATTCACATTCCTTTTTGCACACAGCGTTGTCATTTTTGTGGCTGCAATACGGCTTTGTCGCAAAGCGAGGACCGAATAAAGAGATACGTCGATGCTGTTATTGCCGAAATAAGGCAAATGGCCAACTACATTGATAAAAAACGAATGATCACGCAAGTGAGTTGGGGTGGAGGAACTCCTAACTCTATCGATTTGGCTTATGTGGATGAAATTATGTCGGTGTTGAAATCGGAATTCAGTTTTGCCGCTTATGCCGAAATAGCCATGGAATGTAGTCCTGCTTATCTTGATTTCGAAGATGTAGATGTGTTGCAGTCTATTGGTTTCAATCGTATTAGTTTAGGAATTCAGGATTTTCACATGAATGTTTTGGATGCCATCAATCGTTGTCCACCGAAACATGATGTGGGCGAAATGCTGGCTTATATGAAAGCTAAGGGTTTTAAAGGTTTGAATATCGATCTTGTTTATGGCTTACCGTTACAAACTTTAGATTCGTTTGCCGAAAATATAGAAAAAACAATCGCTTTGCAACCCGATAGGATAGCCACTTTTTCGTACGCTCACATTCCCTGGTTTAATCCTGCTCAGAAGCTGATGGAGCAACATCGCTTTCCTACACCCGATGAAAAGCTTAAAATGTTGGTGTATGCTATTAATGAGCTTTCGAAAAATGGCTATGAGGTCATTGGAATGGATCATTTTGCCCGTATGGACGATGAACTGGCCATTGCCAAACACAACGGGCAGTTGCACCGCAATTTTCAGGGATATAACACAAAAAAAACAACAGGACAGGTATATGCTTTCGGTGCTTCGGGAATTAGTCAGCTGCATGGCTGTTTTGCTCAGAACATAAAGCAATACGATAAATATATCGAAGCCATTGAATCGGGTCAATTGGCCATTGAACGTGGCTATATACTTACCGACGAAGATATTATAATACGTGATACGATCAACGAAATTATGTGTAACGGTGTTTTACATTTCGACGAAATGGCAGCAAAATTTAATTGTTCGGTGGATGAATTTATGCGCATCACAAAGTTTGAAGTATCGAAAATTACATCCCTAATCAATGATAAGTTAGTGGAAATAAACGGGAATACATTAAGAGTAACGCCCGAAGGAATGCTTATAGTGCGCAATGTGGCTGTGGCTTTCGATCCGGGATTTGTGCCGGTGACAAATAAATATTCAACAACTATCTGATATAAAAATATGAACGTATGAAAGCTGTATTGTTAGCCAATATGGGTGCGCCTGTATCGGAAAAAGGAATGAAGGTTTTTCTGAAACGTATGTTCAGCGATAAAGCAATTCTTTATGCGCCTGCCTTTGTACGGAGCGTTGTGTCGACCTTACTTAGTAATGTACGTTATAAATCTTCGTGGAAAAAGTATTTGCTGATCAATGGTTCTCCTCTGCAAAGATCGATGGACAAAATGGCTGTAGATCTGCAACAATTGTTGAGCAATGATTATGTGGTGAGCGCTGTATATTCCTATTCCGAACCTTTTATCGAAGAAAAGATAGCCGAATTGTACGAACAGGGAATCAGGGATATTTGGGTAATTTCTATGTATCCGCAAGCCAGTTATTCAACTACAGGAAGTGTACAGACATCGCTCGATAAAATGCAAAATAGATTCAATGATATCAGGTGCCGTTTCGTCGAAGATTATTTTGATAATGCCTTTTTTATAAATTACTGGAAAGAACTGATCAGTGACAAAATTGCTGAGATGAAATATACTCAACCTTATTTATTGTTCAGTTCGCATGCTATTCCACGCTCTTTTATCGATCGTGGGGATATGTACGCCGAAAAGATGAATACATCGGCACGGCTTATCTCCGAAAGTCTTGGATTGAAGTACAGTCTTAGTTATCAATCGAAAATAGGACCCATTGAGTGGACAAAACCCTATACAATTGATCAGTTGAAAGCGCTTCACACGAAAGGAATCGACGAAATCATTGTAGTTCCGCTTAGTTTTATCAATGAGAACCTCGAAACAAGGTACGATCTGGATACTGAACTTATTCCTTATGGACTGAATACACTCGGCATTAAAAACATTTGCAGAGTAACTTTACCCGACAGTAACCCTTATCTGGTGAAGATGTTCAGAGAATTTATAAAGAGCTACGGGGATTAATTTGAAGATTTGAGAATTTGAGAATTTGAAGAGGGACTGTAAGAATTTAAATTTAGTTCTGAGTTTCGGAGACAGTTGATAATTATTTATTTGAGAATTTGAAAATTTGAGAATTTGAAAATTTGAGGAGTTGGTAAAATTTCGAAATAACTGGAGATAGATGAAAATTATTTATTTGAAGATTTGTCCCGAAAGCTTTCGGGATTGAAAATTTGAAGAGGGGATGTAAGAATTTAAATTTAGTTCTGAGTTTCGGCTGGAGGCTCTTGACTTTCTTTTGTCTTTTGTCTTTTGTCTTTGTTCTTTTGTCTGAAGTCAAAAGTCAAAAGTCTGGAGACAGGTGATAATTCATAATTGATAATGCATAATTCATAATTAAAGAGATGAGGGTTCATGTTTCGGGAGACGCTTCAATCATTCTACGATTGGCACATTGACATATTATCACATTGGCATATTGACCACGCTTCCACACGGTTATTTATTGCACTAAATCCCGCGTACCGATGATCTCCCCTTATTTTAAGGGGAGTACCCGAAGGGGGAGGGGTTAATGTTCGGAGTTCGGAGTTTCGAGTTTCGAGTTTTGGAAGCAGTTGATAATTATTAATTTGAAGATTTGTCCCGAAAGCTTTCGGGATTGAAAATTTGAAGAGGGGCTGTAAAAATTTAAATTTAGTTCTGAGTTTTGGCTGGAGGCTCTTGACTTTCTTTTGTCTTTTGTCTTTTGTCTTTGTTCTTTTGTCTGAAGTCAAAAGTCCGGAGACTGGAGACTGGCGACTGTTGACAACTCAACGATTGGCACATTAGCAAATAAAATATTTATTATGGAAACAGAAAAAGATATAGTGATTATTGGTGCAGGGCTTACTGGTTTGGCGCTTGCATATTATCTGAAAAAAGCGGGAAAGAATGTGCTGTTGTTGGAACAGAGTCATCGTACAGGGGGCGTTATCGATTCGGTCACTGAGAAAGGATTTACCTACGAAAAAGGACCTTCTACAGGCGTGCTTGGTTCATTGGAGATTATTGAACTCTTCGATGAGCTGAAAGCTAAATGTGTACTCGAAACGGCAAGCAAAACTTCGGCAAACAAACGCTATATCTGGAAAAAAACGAGATGGGTAGCCTTACCTTCTGGCCTTGTTTCGGCGGTTACAACACCTCTTTTTACACTTTACGATAAATTCCGTATTTTGGGTGAACCATTTCGCAAAAAAGGTGGATATCCCGATGAATCTGTTGCCGAAATGGTGGTGCGACGATTGGGAAAGAGTTTTCTCGATTATGCTGTGGATCCTTTTCTCTCCGGTGTGTATGCCGGCGATCCTTACAAACTGATTACCCGTCATGCTTTGCCTAAACTTTATGCGCTTGAGTTCAATCATGGCGGATTTATCAGAGGAACAATCGCAAAACACAAGGGTGTGAAAGTTCAGTCGCATACAAATGCACATAAAATTACGCGCGAAGTGTTTTCGGTACAGGGAGGTTTGAAAAATCTTACAGAAGCATTGACAAACGAAATCGGTTACGATCGTATTTTATTGGGTTGTACCGAAACAAAAATAACTCCCGTGTCACAGGGTTTCAGCATAACATATACCGATGCTTCGGGTGTGAAGAAAGAATTGCTTTCGCACAAAGTGGTGACAACCATTGGTGGATATGCCCTGAATGAACTATTGCCTTTTGCCGATAGCCATTTCATTGAAAACATAAGCAATACTACTTATGCTCCGGTCATTCAGGTGGCAGCAGGTTACAATAAATGGACAGGCGTAAAGCTCGATGCATTCGGCGGTTTAATATCATCAAAAGATAAACGCAGGATCCTTGGCGTTCTTTTTCCTTCGGCTATTTTTGCCGGACGTGCACCACAGGGAGGAGCAATGCTTTCGGTGTTTATGGGTGGAATGAAAAATGCAGCAATGCTTCAAATGTCCGACAACGAAATTGAAGCCATCGTAAAGCAGGAATTGCGTCTTACAATGAAGACTACCAACGATCCCGATCTGTTGCGTATTCATCGTTATCAACATGCCATAGCACAATACGATATTAAAAGCGAAAAACGTTTTGAATCAATTGCTGCACTCGAACAAAACTATCCGGGATTGATATTAGCCGGAAGTTTTCGCGATGGCATTGGCATGGCCGACCGGGTGAAACAAGCCAAAATGATAGCCGATAAGCTTATCAACAATTGATATTATTTGTTGATATATTTTTTAATTTCGACCTCTCCCTAAATCCCTCTCCCGAGGAGAGGGACTTGACGAGTGAGAAAATGGAACGAATCTCATAGAATCAACTGCTCTGTCCCCTTTCTCCCTGGGAGAACCAACGGTCAGCGTAGCTAAAGGGTTAGGGATAGAGGTCTATGCTGTTGAAATTAATCTACTGAAATCAGCTTAACAAACATATCAACAATTATATCCATATACTTAAATGAATCATCTGATACGTTTTTTTTACAACCAATTGTCTGTTTTGTTGTTTAGTATATAGTTTAAAAAAAATCAACGAAAAAACAATCAAATGAGAAAAAGGACCTACATTCTTACATTTTTATTTTTACTGACTATGCAGCTTGCAGCGCAGGATAAACCCATACTAAAAGCGCCCAAACAATATAGTTTTGAGTTTGGATACCGAAATGTGTTTGCGCAATCAAATATGTTGAACAACAATAAGGCATCCAATGGTTATGGTATGTTGTTCGACTATGCCTGGCAACTCAGTGGTTTTGATGGTAAAAAGGCAAAATCATTTATCACTGTTCCGCTTGGATACACTGTGTTAATGGCCGATAATGGACTTTCGAAGAGTGTGCATATGCTTAACTATGGATGGACTGTGAGGCATGAATTATCGCGAAACGAAAAGATAGTTCCTTTTGTGGGCTATGGTTTATTGCTCAACAATATGCGCGTTACCGACGTCGAAGGATCGTTATTTGGACATCAAACACAGTTCGATCTTGGAGTCAACTTCAATACTTCCACGCGATTAAAGTATTTTGCAAAGATTGAATACAGCTACACTTCTTATCCCCGTTTCAACGAACCCAAACGCATGCGTCTGCATTATGCCGATCTAAGAGTGGGAGTGAGGTTTTGAACCAAAGCAAGGCATCAAAGCTGGCCAACATTGGGTTGAAAGAAAAAAAATCAAAAAAAACAATCATTTAACAGGATAATTATCAAAACAAAGCCATTTACCGGACTTATAAATTTAGAAAAAGTTGGTTGAACTTCGTTTATTCTTGATTATCTTTGCTACCCAAAATAAATAACAAAAAAAGATATGGAAATCTCAGGAAAAATTATTGCCGTATTGCCTCAGGCAACCGGACAAGGAAAAAACGGAATGTGGCGTTCGCAGGATTATGTATTGGAAACCGCCGATCAATACCCCAAAAAAGTATGTTTCAATTTATTCAACGATAAAATAGATCAATTCCCAATGGCCATCGACGATGTGGTAAACGTAAGTTTCGATGTGGAAAGCCGCGAATACAACGGACGTTGGTACACCACCATTCGTGCATGGAAAGTTGATAAAAACGTAACTACTGCAGCACCTGTTGGTCAAACAGCAGCTGTTTCGGGTACTCCTTTCGATGGTGCTCCTGCATCTGCCGGTGAAGGAAGCGATTTACCGTTTTAATGCCCACAATCCCACGGGGGAGAATAAAGCACTATTAATTACAAACGATATTGAGTCAAAATAATCTTAAAGGCCTCTCTTTCGGGCGGGGTTTGGAGAGAATGATGAATAACAAAATATTATTAGGCATGAGTGGCGGCACCGATAGCTCGGTTGCTGCCATTCTTTTATTGGAACAAGGCTACGAAGTGACGGGCATAACTTTTCGCTTTTGGGAAGAAGGTGATAATTTTCATCTCAGAGATGCGCAGCAACTGGCCACCCAACTGGGCATAGAACACATTGTTTACGATGCCCGCAATGTATTTAAAAACACCGTGGTTCGTTATTTTGTGGACGAATATTTAGTAGGCCGCACTCCATTTCCCTGTGTGAAATGCAACAATGAATTGAAATGGAAACTGATACTACAGGAAGCCGACCGCTTGGGATGCGATAGAGTAGCCATGGGCCATTATGTAAATATAATACACGAAAAGAATCGTTATTTTGTGGCTGAAGGGGTGGATGCCGATAAAGATCAGTCGTTTTTTCTGTGGGGACTCCATCAGCAGCAATTGGCACGGATTGTTTTTCCTTTGGGTGGTTTCCACAAAACAGAAGTACGTAAAATGGCAGCCGATCGTGGATTTCTGAAAGTATCCGAAAAGAAAGACAGCCTTGGCGCTTGCTTTTGTGCCGGTGATTATCGTCCTTTTTTAAAATCGCAACTTATTGAGCCTGATAAAACGATTTATCCCGGAAATTTTATCGACGAAAACGGAAAGGTACTGGGACAACATGATGGTTTTCCGCTTTATACAGTAGGGCAGCGACGGGGATTGATACATTTGAACCGGAAAGTGTTTGTAAAAGAAATACGTCCCGAAAGCAATGAAGTAGTACTGGCACCGCTCGAAGGGATGTACAAAACAAATTTTCTGATTCGCGATGTGAATGTAGCAGATAAGCATCTGTTTACAGATCAATTCGACATTGTTTGCCGCATTCGTTACCGTAAACAGAATACACTCTGTCGTGTTGTTTTTCTTGAAGACGGAAAAGCCCGTGTAGAACTTGCCGAAGCACTCGAATCCATTGCTCCCGGACAAACCGCCGTGTTTTATCAACAAGGAAAAGTGCTTGGAGGAGGGTTTATAGTTGGATAGTTTCGGGTTCTGAAGGCAGATATAATTTGAAGATTTGAAAATTTGAAAATTTGAAAATGAAGAGGGGGAAGTTGACAGTTATTAATTTGAAGATTTGAGAATTTGTCCCGAAAGCTTTCGGGATTGAGGAGTTGGTAAAGTTTCGAGTTCTGAGTTCTGAGTTTTGAGTTCTGAGTTTCGGTTTCACCGCTTCAGTTAATCAATTAATCAGTTATTCAACAAATCAACGCTTCCACACGGTTATTTATAGTGCTAAATCTCGCGTACCGATGATCTCCCCTTGTTTTAAGGGGAGTACCCGAAGGGGGAGGGGTTAATGTTTTGGGTTCCGGGTTTCGGGCTTCGAGGTTCATGTTTCGGGAGACGATTCAATCATTC
>CAYMHE010000020.1:8632-37412 GCA_964390175.1 uncultured Paludibacter sp. | reverse complement strand
AAGTGAAAATTGTCCATTTTTGTTGAGTGATTTTCATTGATATAAAATTAGTTTTTGTTTATATATATGATGTTTGAGTTTTTTTTAAAAGATAAAATAATCGGAATTATTCAGAGAACAAATCCACATCAACTATTTGTGAGTAATTATATTCGCAATTATTGCCGCCATTTTTTTGGCTCCCTGTTCGTTTGGGTGAATATTGTCAGGGAAGTTCTCTGGTTGGCCCGACATCTCTTGGTATAAATCAATAATTGTCAGTTCGTTTTGTTTTGCCAGTTCTGCAATGATAGGGATCACACCATTCACTAAAGTAGAATCATTGATCCCCCATTCGGTTTTGTATACCGGAACGGGTAAGCATAAATAAATTTGGGGCTGACCCGGAATGGTTTTAAGGGTGTCAATGAAAGCCTGATAATCTTGTTTGAATCTGTCAGCTTGCCAGTTTTGGCTTTTTGTGTCGTTAGTTCCTAATTTTACAATAATAATATCGGGGCGATAAGTAAAAGTGTTTGAAAATTCTTTGCTGGTCCAATACGGAAAATCTCCCTGTTTTTGAAGTGTTGTAGCGCTCCGTCCACAGTTTAACACGCTGTATTTCGGACCAAGCAGGCTATCGAGCATGACAGGATAGCTTGTTTTACTTTGTGTTTTGAGTCCGGCGCCTTCGGTGATGCTGTCGCCAACGCAGGCAACTCGCAATACTTTGTCAGTACAGCCACTAAGCAGAAGGATGCTAAGTAGAATGAATGTGAGTCTTTTCATTGTATTTCAGATATTTGGTTTGTTGTTGAGCTATAGTGTCAACTTAACAATAAGTTTGATGCTGCAAATGTATATTATAATATTTTATTGACCAAATAAAAATGTGTTTATTTTACACTAAGTAGCTTGTTTTTTTTCTTTGAATGATATCAATTGTGTTTTTATGACACTATTAGTTTCGAATTCGGTATTTTTTTTTACCTTTGCCGTGTTTATTTTTTGAGATACAAAGATTTATCTAAATACAAAATGGAAGGAACAGAGACTAATTTCGAAACGCTTGCCTGTGTATCGGTGGATTGCGTTATTTTCGGCCACGAAGATGGTGTGCTTAAAGTATTGGTACGTCGTGAATTTGTTCCCATTGATGGGGAAATTCAACTTGAATGGAAATTGCCCGGAAACCATGTACGCCGAAATGAGGAAATTGGTGAAACTGCTTCACGCATACTGAAGGAACAAACCGGTCTCGAGAATATTTTCGTAAAGCAATTTTCGGTTTTCAGTGATCCAAATCGTTTGATGCGTCGGCCTCAGGATTATGAGTGGGTGAAACCACGATTGCTTGACGGACGTGTCATCACTATCGGTTTTTATTCGTTGATCAATATGAGTGATGTGGACAACAGCACTCTGATTGATGATGCAAAATGGGTAAATGCTTACGAAATTAAAGATTTGATGTTCGACCACAATGAAATTTTTGACGAAGCCCTGAAGAAACTTCGTTACGATCTATTGCACGAACCTTTGGTATTCGAACTATTGCCTGAGAAGTTTACCCTCACCGAAATGCAACGTTTATATGAAGCAATTTTCGATACCACTTATGATAAACGAAACTATCGGCGCAAGGTAAATAAAATGGCTTATCTCATTCCATTGGACGAAATACAAACCGGGGTTTCGCATAAACCGGCAAGGCTTTATTCTTTCGACCGTAATATTTATGAAAAAACACGCACCGAACGATTCGATTTTCGCGTATGATGCCGAAATAAGTGTATATTCAAAAACCGGCTGTAGTTATTCTATTATAACTACAGCCGGTTTTGTATTATCTGTATTTGTTGTAATTGTCTATTATATTGATAGTTTGTCTTTTCCGGTTACTGTGTTTTTTACTTTCATAACGAAAATGTAAACAATAGGGAATAAGGATAGAGCATTGGCCCAAATTAGCGGAGCATCATGTAACAATATGCCATAAATAAGCCACATGGTGATACATACCACCACGATGCAATACATCAAAAGTGAAATGCTGTGTGTGTCTTTCGATCGGAAAACTTTTATTGCTTGCGGAAACTGATTCAATACCGATAGGAGCGAGGCCGAAAATCCAACGAATTCAATTGCTGTCATAGATTTATATTTTTTATTTGGGCGGCAAATTTACGAAAAGAAAAATGCTTGTGCAATTGTGGTTAATATTTTGAATTATGTGCTGCTTTTTTCTCTGTATAAGAATGTAAGTTATACTCATAAACCGTTGAAAAAAAAACAGGAAGTACACATTTCTTATTAAACGAGTGCTTCCTGTTTTTTATGAACCTTATTTTAGTTTAAAGCCAATTTTGCTTTTTATGTTTGTCGACGAAGCGCCTATTATCGCTTCGAAATCGCCGGGCTCGGATACCCATGCATGTTTTACATCGTCGAAAAAGCTCAGGGCGGTGTTGTCAATACTAAATGAAAGTGTCTTGGTTTCGCCGGGTTGCAAAGTCAGTTTTCCAAAGTTCTTGAGTTCTTTTGCCGGACGAGGCAATGATGATTTCAGATCGCTGATGTAAAGCTGAACAATTTCAGAGCCTTCGCGATGGCCTGTGTTTTTTACGCTTACTGTAAAAGTAATTTTGTCGGATATGCTCATTTCCTTTTTATCGGCAGTCACTTTGCCGTATTCAAAAGTTGTATAACTTAAACCATGGCCAAAGCCGAACAAGGGCTTGATGTTTTGTTTGTCGTTCCAGCGGTATCCTACAAATATACCTTCCTTATAATTTACCTGACCATCTTTGCCCGGAAATTCCCCTACCGAATGTGCTGAATTATCCTCTAGTTTTACCGGAAAAGTAAAAGGTAGTTTGCCCGAAGGATTTACATCGCCCAATAGAACTGATGCTAAAGCATTACCGCTTTCGGTGCCCAGAAACCAACCCTGAACAATGGCCGGTACTTGCTGTATCCAGGGCATAGCCACAGCATTGCCCGAAATGTTTACAACGACAAGATTTTTATTTACTTTGGCAAGTTCTGAAATTACTTTGTCCTGATGGTAAGGTAGCTCCAATCCTTTTCGATCGGCTCCTTCACTATCCTGAAAATCACTTTTGTTCAATCCTCCCACGAATATAACATAATCTGATGTTTTTGCCACTTCGAGTGCTTCGCGTAATAGTTCATCGGCCGAACGATTGTCAGTCAAATCCTGGCCGGTCTCAACGCCGTTGTAGCTACCACCGGGATCGCCCACATAGCCACGTGCAAATACCACTTCAGCCTCATTACCAATTCTGTTCTTGATTCCTTCGAGCGGTGATACTTCATATTTGGCTTTCAGCGAAGAGCTTCCCCCGCCCACTGTCATCATCTTGATGGCATTCTCACCAATTACAGCTATTTTTTTTGTCTTGCTCAGGTCGATTGGTAATACATTGTTTTTGTTTTTTAGCAATACGATTCCTTCTTCTGCAATTTTACGACCTGCAAGAGCATGTGCATGCGTCCCAAACGAGCCGTAAGGCTTGTTTTTGTTCATTGTTGTACGAAATGCCAAACGCAGAATGTTTCGTGCTTTCTCATCCAACTCTTTATTACCTACTTCTCCTTTGCGGATCAGTTCAAGGTATGGATTGGCCAGATAATAATTGTCGTAGGCATTGCTTGTTCCTGTTTTTAATCCGTCGGTCCATGTGCCGAATTCCATATCAAGTCCGTTGAAAATAGCCTCACGGGTATTGTGCGTTCCGCCCCAGTCTGCAATCACAACGCCATCAAAACCCCATTCGTCGCGTAAAATATCTTTTAGTAAATACTGATTATGGCAGCCTTGTTGGTTTTTATATCTGTTGTATGCACCCATAATGGCCCATGCTTCACCTTCCTGAACAGCTGCTTTGAATGCCGGTAAATAAATTTCGTACAAAGCACGGTCGTCGACGTTTACATTTACTGAATATCGGTCGGTTTCCTGATTGTTCAGCGCAAAATGTTTGACACAGGCAGCCACACCATTTTGCTGAACGCCTTTAATATAAGGAACCACCATTTGGCCTGCTAAATACGGATCTTCACCCATGTACTCGAAATTGCGTCCATTCAATGGCGAACGGTAAATATTAATGCCCGGGCCAAGTAAAACGTTTTTGTTGCGGTAGCGGGCTTCTTCGCCAATGGACTGACCATATAATAAGGACATGTCTTTGTTCCAGGTAGCAGCAAGGCAAGTGAGTGCCGGAAAAGCAATACAGGAGTCGTTTGTCCATCCCGCTTGCGACCATTCGTCCCAAAGAACTTCGGGGCGAATGCCGTGTGGTCCGTCTGTCATCCAAAAGTCAGGAATTCCAAGGCGTGGTACTCCGGCTGAACTAAATTTCGATTGTGCGTGACACATGGCTACTTTTTCTTCTACTGTCATGCGTGCAAGCGCGTCTTCCACGCGTTCGTTAATTGGTTTTGATTCATCAAGGTAAACAGCATATTTGTTCTGACCAAATGCGCTGAATGATATTCCTAAAAGTAGGATCGTAATTGTTTTAAGTTTTTGTAACATAAATAATATAGTTTAATGACTTTTTCGGGTGATTAGCTTTTAGTGAAAATTTTAGACTGCATTTTTAAGTTGTGTAAATTCAATGTTTGTGCAAATGTAATAATAATTTGTTAGATAGTGTCACTTTGACAATAATATTTTTTGAATTTGAATTTTGTTTATATTTTTAACTGTTTGAGTTTTGTTTCAGTTTTTTTTGCAAGATGTATGAGTCGGTAAGCGTGGAATGCAATCGGAAATCTGTTTTTGAAGCTACATTGTTTCTGTGAAAATAAATTTTTGGTGAGTCGCTATTGTATTTCAAAAAATTATTCTTACCTTTGCAACCCAATTTGGAGAAAAACCATCTTGTCAGAAAATTAAGTAGTTAAAGTAATAAAAACAAAGTAAGATGCCTACAATTCAACAATTAGTTAGAAAAGGAAGAGCAGAACTCATCGACAAAAGCAAGTCACCAGCATTGGATTCATGTCCACAGCGTCGTGGTGTTTGTGTTCGTGTGTACACTACCACTCCTAAAAAACCGAACTCAGCAATGCGTAAAGTTGCTCGTGTACGTTTAACTAACCAAAAAGAAGTGAATGCTTACATTCCGGGCGAAGGACACAACTTGCAGGAACACTCTATCGTAATGGTACGTGGTGGTCGTGTAAAAGACCTTCCTGGTGTACGTTATCACGTGGTTCGTGGAACGCTGGATACAGCGGGAGTAAACGGTCGTACACAACGTCGTTCGAAATATGGAGCAAAACGTCCTAAAGCAGGTGCAGTAGCTGCAAAAGGTGCACCAGCAAAAGGTGGTAAAAAGAAATAAGCTCTGAGTTCCGTTAAGGGAATTCTCTTTTCAAACAAACAAAAAGATTAACAAAATCAAGTTTAAACACTTGTTTGCGTTTTAAAGGTAGCAGATGAACAGGTTGAGTAAATGATTCGGAGGAATCGTTGAAGCAGAACTAAAGCAACCAAACAAAACAAAAACGGAAATTTTATTAAAAATGAGAAAATCGAAACCAAAAAAACGGTTGATCCTTCCCGATCCTGTTTTCAATGAGTCGATGGTTACAAAATTTGTAAACCACTTAATGTACGATGGCAAAAAATCAACTGCTTTCGACATTTTCTATTCCTCGCTCGAAGTTGTGAAAAACAAACTTCCGAACGAAGAAAAATCTCCACTCGAAATCTGGAAAAAAGCCCTCGAAAACATTACTCCGCTTGTCGAAGTTAAATCGCGTCGTGTGGGTGGTGCTACATTCCAGGTTCCTACCGAAATCCGTGCTGACCGCAAGGAATCAATTTCAATGAAGAATCTTATATTATACTCACGCAAACGTGGGGGACGTTCGATGGCCGATAAGTTGGCTGCCGAAATCGTTGATGCATTCAACAACCAGGGTGGTGCCTTCAAACGTAAAGAAGATATGCACCGTATGGCTGAAGCGAACCGTGCATTTGCTCACTTTAGATTCTAAGTCGAAATAATTATAAATTTATAAAAAAGAAATTCAATAGTTGACAAATGGCTAAAGGAGATTTAAGTTATAACAGAAATATCGGTATCATGGCGCATATCGACGCTGGTAAAACAACTACGTCTGAACGTATCTTGTTTTATACAGGTTTGACTCACAAAATTGGTGAGGTGCACGATGGTGCTGCTACAATGGACTGGATGGAACAAGAGCAGGAACGTGGTATTACAATTACTTCGGCTGCTACAACCACCTCATGGGACTATGCAGGTGATAAATATAAAATTAACCTCATCGACACTCCGGGACACGTTGACTTTACAGTAGAAGTTGAACGTTCGCTTCGTATCCTCGATGGTGCTGTAATGGCGCTTTGTGCGGTTGGTGGCGTAGAGCCTCAATCTGAAACAGTATGGCGTCAGGCAGACAAATACAATGTACCCCGTGTATGCTACGTAAATAAAATGGACCGTTCAGGTGCAGATTTTTTCGAAGTTGTACGTCAGGTGAAAGCTGTATTGGGTGCTAATCCTTGTCCTATTCAGATTCCAATCGGAGCTGAAGAAAAATTCAAGGGTGTAGTTGATTTGGTAAAAATGAAAGCTATCCTTTGGCACAACGAAGCAATGGGTGCTCAGTATGATGTGGAAGAAATTCCTGCTGACCTCGTGGCTGAAGCCCAGGAGTGGAGAGACAAAATGCTCGAAGTCATTGCTGAGTATGATGATGTTTTGATGGAAAAATACTTTGATGATCCTTCGACAATAACTGAAGACGAAATCAGAGTGGCTATTCGCAAAGCAACCCTTTCGATGGAGATTAATCCTATCATTTGTGGTTCATCTTTCAAAAATAAAGGTGTACAAACTATGCTTGATGCTGTTTGTGCATATCTTCCAAGCCCGTTGGATACTCCTGAAATCGTTGGTAAAGATCCTCGTTTCGAAGATAAAGATACAGTTCGTCATCCCGATGCAAAAGAACCTTTGTGTGCTTTGGCGTTTAAGATTGCAACTGACCCTTACGTAGGTCGTCTTTGTTTCTTCCGTGTATATTCGGGTCAGCTTCCTGCTGGTTCGTATATTTACAATACACGTACTGAAAAGAAAGAACGTATTTCACGTATCTTCCAGATGCACTCAAACAAACAAAACCCGGTTGAATTGATTTCGGCTGGTGATATTGGCGCTGGTGTTGGTTTTAAAGATATTCGTACCGGTGATACACTGTGCGACGAAAATCATCCGATCACATTGGAATCAATGGATTTCCCTGCACCGGTAATTGGTATTTCAGTTGAGCCTAAAACTCAGAAAGACCTTGATAAATTGGGTATGGGATTGGCTAAACTGGCCGAAGAGGATCCAACATTTACTGTTCATACACAGGAACAATCAGGACAGACTATTATTAGTGGTATGGGTGAACTTCACCTCGAAATCATTATCGACCGTCTGAAACGTGAGTTCAAAGTTGAAATTAATCAGGGACGTCCACAGGTGTCCTACAAAGAAGCAATTTCTAAAGCAGTTGAAATCCGTGAAGTTTACAAAAAACAATCGGGTGGTCGCGGTAAATTTGCTGATATTGTTGTACGTGTTGAACCAGCTGATAAAGATTTCGATGGAAGTTTACAGTTTATCGATGTAGTAAAAGGTGGTAACATTCCTAAAGAATATATCCCTTCTATTCAGAAAGGTTTCCAGATCGCTATGAAAAATGGTGTTCTTGCCGGATTCCCTCTCGATAAATTGAAAGTTACTGTGATTGATGGTTCGTTCCACGCAGTTGACTCGGATCAGTTGTCATTCGAAATTTGTGCTCAGATGGCTTATAAAGAAGCTTGTGCCAAAGCAAAACCAATTCTGTTGGAACCTATCATGAAAATGGAAGTAGTTACACCGGAAGAAAGCATGGGTGATGTGATTGGTGACTTGAACAAACGTCGTGGACAGGTGGAAGGAATGGAATCGAGCCGTACAGGTGCGAGAATCGTAAAAGCAAAAGTTCCATTGGCAGAAACTTTCGGTTATGTAACCGCTTTACGTACTATCACTTCGGGTCGTGCAACTTCTACAATGGAATTCGATCATTATGCTGAAGTTTCAAATTCAATTGCTAAAGAAGTAGTAGCTGAATTTAAAGGTAAAGTAGAACTTTTATAAAATAAGTAAGGACAACAGGCATTCGTCTGTTGTCTTGCTCTGTTTTTAAATAAAGCCGGATAGTGAATGACTCTTATCTGGTGTACAAATACAAATAATTAATTAATAAAATCGACATGAGTCAAAAAATTCGTATTAAACTGAAATCGTACGATCACAACTTGGTGGATAAATCAGCCGAGAAAATCGTAAAAACAGTGAAAGCTACAGGTGCTATAGTAAGTGGTCCAATTCCATTGCCTACACACAAACGTATTTTTACTGTAAACCGTGCAACTTTCGTGAACAAAAAATCACGTGAGCAATTTGAACTTTGTTCTTACAAACGTCTTATCGACATTTATAGCTCTACAGCTAAAACAGTAGACGCGTTGATGAAACTTGAATTGCCAAGTGGCGTAGAAGTAGAAATTAAAGTGTGATAGAAGCACTTTTTATAAAGTAATTATAAATTTTATATAAACACGGCCGATCCCCCGAAAGGGGTTAAGGGTCTTAACAACAATTGAAATGCCAGGATTATTAGGAAAAAAAATCGGAATGACATCCGTTTTCAGTGCCGATGGTAAAAATGTACCATGCACTGTTATAGAAGCAGGTCCTTGTGTTGTTACTCAAATCAAAACTGTTGAAACTGATGGTTATGAAGCTGTACAGGTAGGTT
This sequence comes from uncultured Paludibacter sp., assembly GCA_964390175.1. Taxonomy (GTDB): domain Bacteria; phylum Bacteroidota; class Bacteroidia; order Bacteroidales; family Paludibacteraceae; genus Paludibacter. The sequence continues at coordinate 28,568 of CAYMHE010000020.1, read as the reverse complement.
TTCAGACAAAAACTGAAAAACACACCAATAAAGCCGAAGCCGGAATTTTCAAAGCAGCAGGAGTAGCACCTCAAAGACACTTGGTTGAGTTCAAAGGATTCGAACAAGAATTCAAATTAGGTGATGCTATCACCGTAGAAATGTTTGAAGCCAATACATTTGTTGATGTAGTTGGAACTTCAAAAGGTAAAGGATTCCAGGGTGTTGTAAAACGCCATGGTTTTGGTGGGGTAGGACAAGCAACCCACGGTCAGCATAACCGTTTGCGTGCACCGGGTTCTTTGGGAGCTTCATCGTATCCTTCACGCGTATTTAAAGGTATGCGTATGGGTGGACGCATGGGTGGCGATCAGGTTACTATGCAAAATTTGCAGGTATTAAAAGTAATTCCGGAACACAATCTTATTCTTATCAAAGGTTCTGTACCCGGAGTTAAAGGTTCAATCGTAATCATTAATAAATAATCATGGAACTGAAAGTAGTAAATATTAAAGGAGAAGACACAGGTAGAACTGTAGCATTAAGCGATGCAGTCTTCGGTATTGAGCCAAACGACCATGCTATTTATTTAGATGTGAAACAGTATTTGGCCAACCAACGTCAGGGAACACATTCATCAAAAGGCAGAAGCCAGTTGTCGGGTAGTACCCGCAAATTAGGCCGTCAAAAAGGTGGAGGTGGTGCACGTCCGGGTGATATCAAATCAGGTGTTCGCGTAGGCGGAGGCCGTATGTTTGGTCCAACTCCACGCGACTATAGTTTCAAACTGAATAAAAAAGTAAAACAACTTGCCCGTAAATCGGCCTTGTCATACAAAGCAGCTAACAACCTGATTACTGTTGTTGAAAACCTGCAATTCGAGACACCGAAAACGAAAGAATTTGTAGCTTTGACAAAAAGTTTGCAAGTTGCTGATAAAAAACCGTTAATTGTTTTAGCAATTGCAAATAAAAACGTATATTTGTCGGCTCGTAATTTAGCAAGAGTGAATGTTGTAACGGTTTCGGAATTAAACACTTACGCAGTGCTTAATGCGAAGTCGCTTGTGTTGACTGAAGATTCGGTTGCAGCAATTGAACAAATATTTAAAGCATAAGGAGGACAGAAATGGGAATTATAGTAAAACCAATCGTTACAGAGAAGATGACTAAGCTGGGCGAAAAACTGAACCGCTATGGCTTTAGAGTTCAAAAAAACGCTAATAAGATTGAAATTAAACAGGCAATCGAGGCAATGTACGATGTAACTGTAACAGAAGTAAATACACTGATTGTAGCTCCAAAAATGAAGAGCCGTTTTACAAAAAGCGGTGTAATTAGCGGAAAAGCATCAGCTTATAAAAAAGCGATTGTTACAGTAAAAGAAGGAGATCAAATCGATTTTTATAGCAACATCTAAAAATAATTTACAATTTACACATTTACGAATTACATATAGTAATGAACGTAAATGGTAAATTGTAAGTGTTAAAATAGTAAATAAATAAATGGCTGTACGTAAATTATTGCCCACAACACCGGGGCAGAGACACAAGATTATTGGCACATTCGACACAATTACTGCAAGTGCGCCAGAGAAATCTCTTGTAACAGGCGGAGGAAAATCCGGTGGTCGTAACCATGATGGTAAAATGACCATGCGCTACATTGGTGGCGGTCACAAGAAGAAATATAGAGTAATTGACTTTAAACGCAACAAAGACGGTGTTCCCGCAACAGTAAAAACAATTGAATACGATCCGAATCGTTCGGCACGTATTGCTTTGTTGTTTTATGCTGATGGGGAAAAAAGGTACATTCTTGCACCAAACGGATTGCAAGTTGGTCAGGTAGTTCTTTCAGGAGAAACTGCTGCTCCCGAAGTAGGTAATTCATTGCCTTTGCAAAACATTCCACTGGGTACGATAATTCATAACATTGAATTACGTCCGGGTCAGGGTGCCGCTATGGTACGCTCGGCAGGAACTTTTGCTCAGTTAACTTCTCGCGAAGATAAATACGCAATTATCAAGTTACCTTCTGGCGAAGTTCGTAAAATACTTTCAACTTGTAAAGCAACTATCGGAACTGTAGGAAACTCAGATCATGCACTTGAGAGATCAGGTAAAGCAGGTCGCTCACGTTGGCTGGGACGTCGTCCTCGCGTTCGTGGTGTAGCTATGAACCCGGTTGATCACCCCATGGGTGGTGGAGAAGGCCGTGCGTCAGGTGGACACCCACGTTCTCGCAAAGGCTTGTTAGCTAAAGGGTACAAAACACGTGCTCCTAAAAAACAGTCGAGTCAATATATTATTGAAAGAAAGAAAAAATAATCGAAAAAATTAAGTAAATAATATGAGCCGTTCATTAAAAAAAGGACCATACATCAACCTGAAGCTTGAAACAAAAGTTTTGGCCATGAATGAAAGCGGTAAAAAAACCGTGATCAAAACATGGGCTCGTGCTTCAATGATTTCACCTGATTTTGTAGGTCACACAATTGCAGTTCACAATGGTAATAAGTTTATCCCCGTTTATGTAACCGAAAATATGGTAGGTCACAAGTTAGGCGAATTTTCTCCTACTCGTAACTTCCGCGGTCACGGTGGTAAGAAAAAATAATCCATTGAAATTTTAATAAGAAAAAATAATCATTTCAAGAAAATGGGTGCAAGAAAAAAAATATCAGCCGACGCAAGAAAAGAAGCGAATAAAACTCTTTATTTTGCCAAGCTTAACGACGTTCCTACTTCACCACGCAAAATGCGCCTTGTGGCCGATATGATACGCGGGATGGAAGTAAACAAAGCGTTGAGTGTACTGAAGTTTTCGTCAAAAGAAGCTTCAGGAAGATTAGAAAAATTGTTGAAATCAGCTGTAGCCAATTGGGAAACCAAAACTGAGCAAAAAGCTGATAACGCTAATTTATATGTAAGTAATATAGCTGTGGATTCAGCAACGATGTTGAAACGCCTTCGTACCGCTCCTCAGGGTCGCGGATACCGCATTCGCAAACGTTCGAATCACGTAACTATATTTGTAGATACCAAAATTACTAACGATAACGAAAATTAATTGCTCGATGGGACAAAAAATTAATCCGATAAGTAACCGCCTAGGAATTATCCGTGGATGGGATTCAAACTGGTACGGTGGTAACAATTATGGTGATACCATACTTGAAGACCACAAAATCAGAAAATATCTGAATGCTCGTCTGGCTAAAGCAAGCGTATCTCGTATCGTTATCGAACGTACGTTGAAATTGGTAACTATCACTGTTTGTACTGCCCGCCCCGGTATCATCATCGGAAAAGGTGGACAGGAAGTTGACAAGCTCAAAGAAGAATTAAAGAAAGTAACCGATAAGGACATTCAGATCAATATTTTCGAAATTAAACGCCCCGAACTCGATGCAGTTATCGTTGCCAACAATGTAGCTCGTCAGGTGGAAGGTAAAATTGCTTACCGTCGTGCCACAAAGATGGCAATTGCTGCTACAATGCGCATGGGAGCTGAAGGTATCAAGATCATGTGTTCAGGTCGTTTGAACGGAGCCGAGATGGCACGTTCGGAAATGTACAAAGAAGGACGTACTCCTTTGCATACCCTCAGAGCAGATATTGATTATGCTCATGCCGAAGCATTGACTAAGGTAGGTATCATTGGTATCAAGGTTTGGATTTGCCGTGGCGAAATCTATGGTAAAAAAGACCTTGCTCCAAACTTTACTGCAACTAAAGAGGCATCACGCGGTGGCGATCGTTACAACAATGATCGTGGTGATCGTAGAGATCGCAACGACAGAAATGATCGTGGAGGTAAAGGTGGCTTTAAAAAGAAAAAAAATTAACTGTTATTAATGAATTTGATTAAAGGAAATTATGTTACAACCTAAAAAAACAAAGTTCAGGAGACAGCAAAAAGGCCGTATGAAAGGCAACGCCCAAAGAGGTAATCAGTTGGCTTTCGGTTCGTTCGGAATTAAATCTCTGGAATCAAAATGGTTAACCGGTCGTCAAATTGAAGCTGCCCGTATTGCTGTTACTCGTTATATGCAACGTCAAGGACAAATCTGGATCCGTGTATTCCCGGATAAACCTATCACTAAGAAACCTGCAGAGGTTCGTATGGGTAAGGGTAAGGGTGCGCCAGAAGGATTTGTGGCTCCTGTTACACCAGGACGTATGTTGTTCGAAGTAGAAGGAGTTTCGTTTGAAATCGCTAAAGAAGCATTGCGTTTAGCAGCTCAGAAACTTCCGGTCACTACTAAATTTGTAGTACGACGTGATTATGATTTTACCTCTCAAAACCTGTAAGGAAAATGAAAACAAGAGAAATTAAAGAATTAAACACAAAAGAGATTCAGGAACGTATAGATGTAGAAAAAGGGCATTTGGTTCGTTTGAAACTGAATCATGCCATTTCTCCACTCGACAATCCGTTGCAAATTAAAGTGGTACGCCGTACATTAGCACGTCTTGCAACTGTGTTGCGTCAGCGGGAAATTAATCAATAAAAATTAGATCCTGATGGAAACAAGAAATTTAAGAAAAGAGAGAACGGGTGTCGTTTTCAGCAACAAGATGGACAAGACCATTACTGTGGCTGTAAAATGGAAAGAAAAGCACCCTATTTACGGAAAATTCGTAAATAAGACAAAAAAATACCATGCTCATGACGAGAAGAACGAATGTAACATTGGTGATACAGTTCGTATTATGGAAACTCGCCCGCTGAGTAAATTAAAAAGATGGAGATTAACTGAAATTATCGAAAGAGTTAAGTAATTATGATACAACAAGAATCAAGACTCGTAGTTGCGGACAACAGTGGTGCTAAAGAAGCACTTTGTATCCGTGTATTGGGAGGAACCAGCAAACGTTATGCAACGCTTGGTGATATTATTGTGGTGGCTGTGAAGAGTGTAATTCCTTCATCCGACATCAAAAAAGGTATCGTTTCAAAAGCTGTTGTGGTTCGTACAAAAAAAGAAGTACGTCGTGCCGACGGTTCTTATATTCGTTTCGACGATAACGCCTGTGTATTGTTAAACAATGCTGGCGAAATCCGCGGAAGCCGTATATTCGGTCCGGTAGCTCGCGAATTGCGTGCTACAAACATGAAAATCATTTCACTTGCACCTGAAGTGCTTTAATCTTCGAAAAATAAAATAGAGATGAGTAAATTACACATAAAAAAAGGTGATACCGTTTACGTAAATGCTGGGGTTGACAAAGGAAAAACCGGCCGCGTGTTGGAAGTGCTTGTGAAAGAGCAACGCGCTATCGTAGAAGGTGTAAATATGGTGTCAAAGAGCACTAAGCCTAACGCAAAAAGTCCTCAGGGTGGCATCTTGAAACAAGAAGCAGCTATTCATATTTCTAATTTAAATCCTGTTGAAAACGGTAAACCCGTTCGTGTAGGTCGCAAATTGAATGCTGAAGGTAAATTGGTGCGTATTTCTAAAAAATCAGGAGGAGAAATTTAAGAATGAACACAGCAAGTTTAAAACAAGATTACAGAGAACGTATCGTTCCGATCTTAATGAAAGAGTTTGGTTACAGTTCTGTTATGCAAGCTCCAAAATTAGAAAAAATCGTTCTGAACCAGGGATTGGGTATAGCTGTTGCCGATAAAAAAATTATCGAAGTAGCTATCAACGAAATGACAACAATTACTGGTCAGAAAGCAGTAGCTACAATATCTAAAAAAGATATTTCGAATTTCAAACTTCGTAAAAAAATGCCGATTGGTGTTCGTGTTACGCTACGTGGTGATCGTATGTACGAGTTTTTGGAACGTCTTATTCGTGTTGCCTTGCCACGTGTACGTGACTTCAAGGGTATCGAAAATAAATTAGACGGACGTGGAAATTATACGCTCGGTATTACCGAACAAATCATTTTCCCTGAAATTAATATCGAAGCTGTTTCTCGCATGTTGGGTATGAACATTACATTTGTAACTACAGCCAGCACTGACGAAGAAGGATTTGCTTTGTTAAAGGAATTTGGATTACCATTTAAGAAAAACTAATCAGAGAGATATACAATGGCAAAAGAATCAATGAAAGCCCGTGAGGTGAAAAGAGCCAAACTGGTAGCAAAATTCGCTGCAAAACGTGAAAGTTTAATCGCCGAGGGTAATTATGAAGGTCTCCAGGCTTTACCAAAGAATGCATCACCGGTGCGTTTGCACAACCGTTGCAAAATTACCGGCCGTCCTAAAGGATATATGCGTCAGTTCGGAATTTCACGTATTCAGTTCCGCGAAATGGCTTCGAAAGGTTTAATTCCGGGAATTAAGAAAGCAAGCTGGTAAACACATTTACTATTTCTTTTACCATTTCGATGGTGAATTTAAATAGTAAATGCTGAATTATTATATATAGTAAATTTTATAAATATTGTCCCGGCACTCGGGATCAATTTAAAAAAACAATTTTATGACAGATCCAATCGCAGATTATTTAACCCGATTGAGGAATGCTATTAAAGCGAACCACCGCGTGGTTGAAATTCCTGCATCGAACTTAAAGAAAGAAATGACCCGCATTCTTCACGAAAAGGGTTATATTCTTAATTACAAATTTGTTGAGGACGGAGTTCAAGGTTCTATTAAAATAGCCTTGAAATACGATCCGGTAAACAAAGTGAATGCAATCAAGAAATTGATTCGTATTTCTACCCCAGGTCTCCGTCAGTATGTTGGCCACAAAGATATGCCACGCGTATTGAATGGTTTGGGTATTGCAATTCTTTCTACATCGAAAGGTGTAATGACCAACAAAGAGGCAGCCGACTTAAATATTGGTGGTGAAGTTATTTGTTACATTTATTAATAGGAGGAAAGTAAAATGTCAAGAATAGGAAAATTACCCATTAGCATTCCTGCTGGAGTAACAATAAAAGTAGAAGACACACTTGTGACAGTGAAAGGTCCTAAAGGCACGCTGACCCAGGAAATAAATCCAAATATAACAGTTTCGGTTGATGCTAATGTTTGTACAGTAACACGTCCGGACGATGAAAAAGCTAACCGTTCGATGCACGGTCTGTACCGTTCATTGATTCAAAATATGGTGATTGGTGTTTCAGAAGGTTATCAAAAGAAATTAGAACTGGTTGGGGTCGGTTACCGTGTATCTAACCAAGGTCAGGTTTTAGAGCTTGCTTTAGGTTATACTCACAATATCTTTTTAGGTTTACCTGCCGAAATTAAGGTAGAAACCAAAAGCGAACGTAACCAGAATCCATTGATCTTGCTCGAAAGTGCAGACAAACAATTAATTGGACAGGTTTGCGCAAAAATACGTTCATTCCGCAAACCAGAACCATACAAAGGAAAAGGTGTACGTTTTGTGGGTGAAGTTGTTCGCCGCAAAGCAGGTAAATCTGCAGGTAAAAAATAATTTACGTAAACTTGTGAAATTATGACAACAAATTTAGATAGAAGAACCAGAATAAAAGCACATATCCGTCACAAAGTGTCGGGTACTGCCCTTAAACCACGTTTGACGGTTTTCAGAAGCAATACACAAATTTACGCTCAGTTAATCGACGACGTAAACGGAAATACTTTAGCTTCAGCCTCTTCACTTGGTTTGAAAGATAAAGTGAATAAAATAGAACAGGCTGCCAAAGTAGGTGCATTATTAGCTAAAGTAGCTATGGAAGCCGGAATCACAGAAGTGATATTTGACCGTAACGGTTATTTGTACCACGGTAGAGTTAAACAATTAGCTGACGCTGCTCGCGAAGCGGGTCTTAAATTTTAATAAAGCAAGGCAACGAATATGAATAAAGTAAAAACGACCAACGATCTGGAATTAAAAGACAGATTAGTAGCTGTAAATCGTGTTACAAAAGTAACCAAAGGTGGACGTACCTTCAGTTTTTCGGCTATTGTTGTGGTAGGAAATGAAGATGGAATAGTAGGTTGGGGACTCGGTAAAGCAGGTGAAGTTACAGCTGCTATTGCTAAAGGAACTGAAGCTGCTAAAAAGAACCTTATTAAAGTGCCTGTGCTTAATGGAACCATTCCACACGAACAGTTAGCTAAATTTGGTGGTGCTCAGGTTTACATTCAGCCTGCATCGCAAGGTACAGGAGTAAAAGCAGGTGGTGCAATGCGCGCTGTGCTCGAAAGTGTTGGTGTAACTGATGTATTAGCAAAATCAAAAGGTTCATCAAATCCACATAACCTTGTTAAAGCAACAATAGTTGCTCTGGGTGAATTGCGTGATGCACATACTGTGGCTCAAAACCGTGGTGTTTCTCTTGATACAGTGTTTAACGGATAAAAAGTAAAAATTATGGCAACAATAAAAATTAAACAAGTTCGTAGTAAAATCAAATCTCCAAAAACTCAGAAATTGACTTTGGAAGCATTAGGTTTGAAAAAAATGAATGCCGTAGTTGAACACGAAGCAACCCCCCAGATTTTGGGAATGGTTGCTAAAGTGAAACACTTGGTTGAGGTGATAAAATAATATTATTCTAAGACTCTTTAAATAAAAAGATATGAATTTAAATAATTTAACCCCTGCAGTAGGCTCTGTTAAAACCCGTAAAAGAATTGGTCGTGGTACCGGTTCTGGTTTAGGCGGCACTTCTACAAAAGGGCACAAAGGTCAGAAATCACGTTCGGGTTATTCCAAGAAAATTGGTTTCGAAGGTGGTCAGATGCCAATTCAACGTCGTTTACCAAAATTCGGTTTTAAAAACGTTAACCGTGTTGAATACAAAGCTATCAATATCGAAACACTCGAAGGTCTTGCCCTTAGTGCAAAACTTTCAAAAATTGGATTGTCTGAATTGCGCGAAGCTGGTTTCCTTTCGAAAACAGCTTTAGTAAAAATTTTGGGCAAAGGTGTTTTGACAACTAAAATTGATGTTGAAGCTAACGCATTTTCTAAATCGGCCGAAGAAGCAATAGTAGCCGCAGGTGGAACCGTAGTAAAATTATAATCGCATGAAATTCATAGAGACACTTAAAAATATCTGGAAAATCGAAGACCTACGTAGTCGATTGTTAACAACAATTCTGTTTGTTTTAATTTATCGTTTTGGTTCTTTTATCGTTCTTCCGGGTATTGACCCAACCGCGTTGACCGCGTTAAAATCTCAAACCAGTGGTGGTTTATTGGCATTGTTGGATATGTTCTCTGGAGGTGCGTTTGCCAATGCATCGGTTTTTGCATTGGGTATAATGCCTTACATTTCGGCTTCGATTGTAATACAATTACTTACAATTGCAGTTCCATATTTTCAAAAAATGCAACGTGAAGGCGAAAGTGGTCGTCGCAAAATGAATCAATATACCCGTTACCTGACTGTAATTATCCTGCTTTTGCAGGGTCCTTCATACTTAATTAATTTAAGTGTGCAGTTGGCTCAGGCAGGTTCGGCTTTGCCAAGCGGTTTTTGGTTCACTGCTTCAACCACGCTTATTCTTGCCGGTGGTAGTATGTTTGTAATGTGGTTGGGTGAGCGTATCACCGATAAAGGAATAGGTAACGGTATTTCGTTTATCATCCTCGTTGGTATTATTTCCCGTTTCCCGGGTGCTGTGATTAAGGAATTTGCTTCGCGCTTAACTGATGCAGGTGGTGGATTGGTAATGTTCCTTGTTGAAGTTGTATTCTTGTTGCTCGTTATTGCGGCTTCAATTATGCTTGTTCAGGGAACACGCAAAATTCCTGTACAGTATGCAAAACGCGTAGTTGGTAACAAACAATATGGTGGAGTACGTCAGTATATCCCTCTGAAAATTAATGCTGCCGGTGTAATGCCTATCATTTTTGCTCAGGCAATTATGTTTATTCCTATTACATTGGCCGGTTTTACTCATTCAGAAGCTGTAAATAGTTTTGTTGGTGCATTTATGAATAACAACGGTTTTTGGTACAATCTTGTATTTGGTTTGCTGATTATTGCATTTACGTATTTTTATACGGCAATCACTATCAATCCAACTCAGATGGCCGAAGACATGAAGCGAAACAATGGTTTCATTCCAGGTATCAAACCGGGTAAACGTACTTCGGAATATCTTGATGAAATTATGTCGCGTATCACTTTGCCGGGATCTATCTTTTTGGCAATAGTAGCTGTTATGCCGGCTTTTGCATCTTTACTGGGAATTAATCAGGAATTTGCACAGTTTTTTGGTGGAACTTCATTGTTAATTTTGGTAGGTGTAGTGCTTGATACACTGCAACAAATTGAAAGTCACCTTTTGATGCGCCATTACGATGGATTGTTGAAATCGGGAAGAATAAAAGGACGTTCGGGCGGAGCTTCTGCCTACTAATAAACGATTGAATGATTTTTTTAAAAACTGATGAAGAGATTGAATTACTCCGAACCAGTAACCAAATAGTAGCTAAAACATTAGCCGAAATAGCAAAAATAATTGCACCGGGCGTAAGCACGATGCAATTAAACAATCTTGCAGACGAATTTATCAGAGACAATGGTGGTATTCCTAATTTTTTAAATTACGGCGGTTTCCCATATTCCATTTGTGCTTCTGTAAACGAACAGGTAGTACATGGTTTCCCCTCAGAGAAGGTGATTTTGAAAGATGGTGACATAATTTCGGTTGATTGTGGAGTATTAATAAACGGATTTAACGGCGACTCGGCTTATACCTTTTGTGTGGGCGAAGTGAAACCTGAAATTGTAAGTTTATTAAAAACAACAAAAGAATCTCTGTACAAAGGTATAGAGAATGCAGTAGAAGGGAAAAGGATAGGTGATATAGGTTTTGCAGTGCAGACTTATTGCGAAGAAAGAGGTTACTCCGTAGTTCGCGAAATGGTTGGTCACGGTGTAGGCCGAAAATTGCACGAATCGCCTGAAGTACCCAATTACGGAAAAAAAGGGAACGGTGTGATGCTAAAGTCAGGTATGACAATAGCAATCGAACCGATGATTAACCTTGGAAGCCGACATTTGGTTTTCGAAAAAGATGGTTGGACAACCCGAACACTTGATCGTAAACCTTCTGCTCATTTTGAACACTCAGTAGCTATCAGACGGGGAAAAGCGGACATTTTATCGAGTTTTGAATATATAGAAAAAGTTTTAGGCAACAAAGCAATATAATTTATGGCCAAACAAGCAGCAATTGAACAAGACGGAACAATTATCGAAGCATTATCTAATGCCATGTTTCGTGTCGAACTGGAAAACGGTCACGTTATAACGGCTCATATTTCCGGTAAAATGCGTATGCATTATATTAAAATTTTACCTGGCGATAGAGTGAAAGTGGAAATGTCGCCTTACGATTTATCTAAAGGAAGAATTTCGTTCCGATACAAATAATTTCGGATTCAACGTTTGGCGGTTTCGTTATGCGTTAAGGAATTCAACAATCAGCATTTGTTGGTTGAAAAAAGAAGAAAAACAAATTAAATATCTTCAGAAAATGAAAGTAAGAGCATCTGTAAAAAAGCGCACTGACGATTGTAAAATCGTTCGCCGTAAAGGCCGCTTGTACGTAATTAACAAAAAGAACCCAAAGTACAAACAACGTCAGGGTTAATTAAAATTTTATAAGCAAAATAAAGTAAGTTTATGGCTATAAGAATTGTCGGAGTAGATTTACCCCAAAACAAACGCGGGGAAGTTGGATTGACTTATATCTACGGAATAGGTCGCAGTAATGCAAAAAAGATTTTAGAAGAAGCTGGTGTTGATATCAACATCAAAGTAAAAGATTGGACTGACGACCAAGCAGCTAAAATCCGCGAAATCATTGGTGCCGGATACAAAGTAGAAGGTGATCTTCGTTCGGAAGTACAGTTGAACATCAAACGTTTGATGGACATCGGTTGCTACCGTGGCGTACGTCACCGCATCGGCCTCCCACTGAGAGGACAAAGTACGAAAAACAACGCTCGTACTCGTAAAGGTAAAAAGAAAACAGTTGCTAACAAGAAAAAAGCAACTAAATAAGGTTTAACTGTTAGCGAATTTTAGAAAGCTAAATAATATTTAAATAATATGGCAAAGAAAACAGTTGCAGCCAAGAAAAGAATCGTAAAAGTTGATGGAGTAGGTCAGTTGCACGTACACTCTTCTTTTAATAACATTATTGTTACACTTACCAATGGAGACGGACAGGTAATTTCATGGTCGTCAGCAGGTAAAATGGGATTCCGTGGCTCAAAGAAAAATACTCCTTATGCTGCCCAAATGGCTGCTCAGGATTGCTCGAAAGTTGCATTCGATTTAGGCTTACGCAAAGTGAAGGCCTATGTAAAAGGACCAGGAAACGGACGTGAGTCTGCAATTCGTACTGTACATGGTGCAGGTATTGAAGTAACAGAAATCGTTGATGTTACTCCACTTCCACACAATGGTTGTCGTCCTCCGAAACGCAGAAGAGTATAATTTGAATTTGGAGAATTAACCGTAACGTGTAAAACAGGTTGTCCGCTGATTTGGATTGCAGAATTATAACCTCTCAGCAGTCGCGGCTGTATCAATGCACAATCGGGGAGCACGCATCTTAAAAAAATAATTAAAATAAAAGAATAAAATGGCAAGATATATTGGACCAAAGTCAAGAATTGCCCGTAAGTTTGGTGAAGCTATTTTCGGACCTGATAAAGTGTTAGCGAAAAAGAATTATCCTCCCGGACAACACGGTCAGGGACGTCGCAAAAAAACGTCGGAGTATGGTATTCAGTTACGCGAAAAACAAAAAGCTAAATATACCTATGGTGTGTTAGAAAAACAATTCCGTAACTTGTACGAAAAAGCACAAAGTAACCCGGGTGTTACAGGTGTTATTTTGTTACAATTATTAGAATCTCGTTTGGATAATATCGTTTATCGTTTAGGATTTGCACCTACACGAGCTGGTGCCCGTCAGTTGGTAAGTCATAAACACATTACTGTGGATGGTAAAGTTGTGAACATTGCTTCTTATCATGTTCGTCCGGGTCAGGTAGTAGCTGTACGCGAAAAGGACAAATCGATGGAAGTAATCGCCGAATCGTTGAACGGTTTTAACCACACCAAATATCCTTGGATTGAATGGAACGCATCTGCACTTTCTGGTACTTACTTACACATACCAGAACGCGAAGATATTCCTGAAAATATCAAAGAACAGTTAATTGTTGAGTTATACTCTAAATAATAAGTGAAACCATGGCTATATTAGCATTTCAAAAACCTGAAAAGGTAATCATGTTGGAAGCTGACGCATTTCAAGGTAAATTTGAATTTCGTCCGTTAGAACCGGGTTACGGTATTACCATAGGTAATGCTTTGCGCCGTATCCTTTTGTCTTCTCTCGAAGGTTTTGCAATAACTTCGATTAAAATTGAAGGAATAGATCATGAGTATTCAACAATTCCCGGCGTAATCGATGATGTTACTAACATTATTCTTAATCTGAAACAAGTGCGCTTTAAGCAGATTGTTGAAGATATTGACAATGAAAAAGTAACAATTAATGTGGCTGGATTGTCTGTTTTAAAAGCTGGTGATATAGGAAAGTATTTTTCAGGTTTTGAGGTGTTGAATCCAGAACTTGTAATCTGCGAATTAGATCCTAGTGCAAGTTTTCAGATCGACATTACCGTAAACAAAGGACGTGGCTATACTCCTGCCGAAGACAACAGAGTAGCGACTGCTGAAATTGGTGTAATTCCAATTGATGCAATTTTCACACCTATTCGTAACGTAAAGTACACGATAGAAAACTACCGTGTAGAACAGGTGACTGACTACGAAAAGTTGGTAATCGAAATTAGTACTGATGGTTCTATACACCCAAAAGAAGCTCTGAAAGAAGCTGCCAAAATTCTGATTCACCACTTTATGTTGTTCTCTGACGAAAAAATTTCGTTGGAAGTGACAGAAGGTGAAGGAACTGATGAATTCGATGAGGAACTTCTTCATATGCGCCAGTTGCTCAAAACAAAACTTACCGATCTCGAACTTTCTGTTCGTGCGTTGAATTGTTTGAAAGCAGCTGATGTTGAGACCCTGGGTGAGTTAGCCGGTTTCCACAAACACGACTTACTTAAATTCCGTAATTTCGGCAAGAAATCGCTTACTGAACTTGAAGAAAAGTTGGAAAGTCTGAATTTGTCATTCGGAATGGATGTTGCCAAATATAAATTAGATAAAGAGTAAAGAGATGAGACATAATAAAAAATTCAATCATTTAGGCCGCAAAACGGCTCACAGAAAGGCAATGTTGTCCAATATGGCTTCTTCTCTTATTCAGCATAAGAGAATTGCCACTACTTTGGCTAAAGCTAAAGCATTGCAAGTATATGTAGAACCATTGCTTACAAAAGCAAAAGACGATACAACTCATTCACGTCGTACAGTTTTCAGTCATCTGCAAAACAAGGAAGTAATCACTGAATTGTTCCAGAATGTAGCTCAGAAAATTGCCGATCGTCCGGGAGGATATACCCGTATTTTACGTACAGGTTTCCGTTTGGGAGATAATGCTGAAATGTGTATTATCGAATTGGTAGACTATAACGAAAATATGTTGAAAGAAAAAGCGGTTAAGAAAGCTGCACGTACACGTCGTTCGAGCGCTGCTAAGAAATCTGAAGCTCCTGCTACTAAAGAAGCAGCTGTAGCAACAGAAGAAATAGCCGAAGTAGCTGAATAAGATACTACTTTCAAAATAGACAAAAAAAGAGCGAATACCGAAAGGTTTTCGCTCTTTTTTTGTCTGCTCTGTCAGGGATATGGTGGTTATTGCGTAATTTCTTCCGGAAGATATTTGTTTGTCGATATATTTTAATTTATTCATCCCGGCCTCGGTGCAATACTCTTAATGCTTTTAGTTTATTTTTATCGTAATTGATGTGCTATCAGCCTGAATAGTGTCGTTTTGTTCAACATTGATTTCTTTGCTCTGATTCTCCACTTGTTTTAGCTCATTTTTAACAGCAAGCGTGCCTGCCAGCATTGCTATTACGATAATGATGAAAGCGCCTGTAAGTAATTTATTGCTTGTTTTCATATTGTTTTTTTTTCAATGATGTGATATAGTTTGTTTGATACCTGATAAAATAATTGTTTTTGTAAAACTTACCAATTGTTGAACCGAACTTTCCTGATTCATGTCAGCATTTGCCACCTCTGCTATCGGACGGTTGGAGCTCTCCTCCCTCGACGCACCCATATGATAGTAGCTGTTGTAGAGAATGCTTATTACTATAAGAGCTATTACTGAGAATGCTTTTAGCTTTGTGCGTTTGATTGCTATGTTTTTCATATCCAGTTGTTATTTGAATTTGCTGAGGAAGTGCTGTAACAATTGTTATTGCTGACTGTCAGTTTTTTGAATTATAAATTCATTATATTTTATTTTCAATTCTTCGAAAGTCATACCCAGTATATTCATGTTTTTAAAAAATACGGGTAATTCTTGTTCAATGAACTGCTTCCGTCTATAGGTTATAATTTTTGTTTTTGCTTCTGGCGAAACAAAATAGCCTACACCACGCTTATTGAATATTATTTCTATCGATTGCAGAAATTCAAACGTTCTCATTACGGTATTGGGATTCACCTGCAGGGCTACGCCCAATTCCCTCACCGACAGAATGCGGTCGCCTTCGTTCCAGCGCCCCAGCAAAATCTGTTCGCATATATAATCGCCAATTTGCAGGTAAATGGCTTGAGTGTCTTTAAATTCCATAATGTTATACTTCTTTTTCGGTTAATCGGAAATAGCTTACTATCCATAAAAATGGTACTACAAGATAACTGCCTATTTCAAATGTTTTCGATAATACATTCAAAGTGGTGGATTGATTGAAATCGTAGTGTGACAGATAGAGGTTGTTAGTTGCTAATGAGTAAGTACCAAATGAAATTCTGATAAAAAGAATTTCGATGGCAATTAATATCGTGCCGAAAAGCGCTATTGCCAACATAGTCTTACCAACGGCGTTTCTTTTGAAATAGATCGACCCCAACAGAAAAACAGATTGGATAAATGCAAAAGTACCAAATGTCTTAAAAATACTGTTTTTCACAAAGTGCTGAAGGCTTTCAGGCACGCCGTTGATGTTTGCATCGATGCTGAATATACTTAAATTAATAGGATTGTTTAATCCAAATATCAGATTTCCGACAACAGTGCCCAGGCTGTTACCAATGACATAAGTGATTAGAAACATTATAAAATAATAAACGGTACTTAACAGGATAGATGCAGTAAGTTTTTCGGTATGTGTTGCCGGAATCAGCAGGTAGTGCATTCCACCGGGTGTGTAAGCAAATATCTTAAACTGGTTGGCAGCAAATATAAATCCTGTAATATATAGAAAGAAACGTACTGTTTCGTCATTGCGTATCAAAGCAAAAACAAGTATTGCTATTCCCCAAAAGGTTATTTCACGTTGTATGTTTTCAGTAATATATCGTTTCAGCAATAGACCTAATCGATTGAAATTAAATGTTGTATTCATAATGTAGAGCTATTAAAAAATTTGAGTTATTTCTTTAGTTTTATTCAGTACAGCGTTGAAAAGCAATTCGATATCTACTTTGCTTTCTTCACCTTGTGGGTTTTTGCATACCTGATACAATCCACGTAACGAATCTTCGCTGTAAATGGCGTTGATGTCCTGGTCGTTTCGGTCGCTCACCTTGAAAAGTAATTTTTTTGTTATGTTTTCTAGCGATTGGTTGAAAACGATTTCGTGTTTCTCCATGATAAGTATGTTGTCAATCAGGCTGTCCAAATCGTGTACCTGATGGGTGGAAATAATCAGACAGCGGTTCTCGTCGACTCCGGAAGCCACCATTCGGCGGAACTGTCCTTTCGAAGGAATATCCAATCCGTTTGTAGGCTCATCCATAAGTAGTAATTTGGTGTTTGTAGCCAAACCGAATGCTATAAAAACCTTTTTCTTTTGCCCGTGCGATAGTTTGTTGATCATTGCTTGTTTATTGTCAATGTCAAATTCCTTCAGATATCCATCAAATTGCTCGGCACTGAAGTTTGGATAAAAAGGAGCATATACCTTTTCGTAATTAGAAATGCTCATCGTTAGTTGTGGAAGCTCTTCGGGCAGAAAGAAAATTTCCTGAAGCATTTCCGGCGAACGCCTGCGAGGGTCAGCACCCAATGTTATTATTTTACCCTCTTTTGGGAATACAAGTCCGGAAATTAGTTTCAGCAATGTGCTTTTTCCTTCTCCGTTTTTACCAAGCAAACCGTGTATACGTCCTGCCTCAAGTTGCAAACTAATGTTCGACAAAAGTTTAGTGCGTTTGCTGTAGCTAAACCCTAATTGTTCGATTGTTATCATTTGAATATTTTTAAATTTTATAGTGTTCTAGTGAAATAGTACACCGCAAAAGTATTTCAATATTTTGATATTCCAACAAAATGAGCGTTAATTAATGTTAATCATAGAAAAATATATTTCAGATTTAATTATTGTGCTGAAAATCAAAATGTTTTAAAATTTCAAAATATTCAAATAATGAATTCAATTTAATAATATTACCTTTGTCCGAAATTATAATCAAATAAAAAAACAACAATACATGCTACATACTACCGAAGATAAGCTGAAGGAATTTGAACGATTGCTGAATATAATGTCAGAATTGCGTATAAAATGTCCGTGGGATAAGGAGCAAACTTTTGAGAGTCTCCGTTCGCATTCCATCGAGGAAATGTATGAATTGACCGATGCCATTATACGCAATGATATGCAGGACATCAAAAAAGAATTGGGCGACATGCTATTGCATATTGTATTTTATGCTCAAATGGGCAGCGAAACCAATGATTTTGATATTTATGATGTTTGCAAATCGCTGAATGAGAAGTTGATTTATCGGCATCCACATGTGTTTGGCGAGGTAGAAGCAAACAATGCTAAAACTGTGGAGCAAAACTGGGAGCAACTCAAGCTGAAGGAGAAGGATGGTAATAAAACAGTGCTCTCGGGCGTACCTGCTTCTTTACCGGCAATGATCAAAGCACACCGGATACAGGACAAAGCCCGTAGCGTAGGTTTCGACTGGGAAGAACGTGAACAGGTTTGGGACAAAGTGCAGGAGGAAATTGACGAACTGAAAACCGAAATCGGAGCGATGGACAAAGATAAGATGGAAGCGGAATTTGGCGATTTGTTGTTCAGCCTTATAAATGCGGGACGTTTATATGGAATTGATCCTGAAAATGCGTTGGAACGCACCAATCGTAAGTTTATAAGTCGTTTCAATTATCTTGAGTCGAAAACAATTACACAGGGACGCGATCTAAAAAAAATGACGCTGTCCGAAATGGATGAAATCTGGGACGAAGCTAAAGCTATTGAAAGGAGCAGGAATCAGTTCTGAGTTTCGATTTTTGAGTTAATAAAATAATACTTAGTGGTACTGAATAAAAGCTCATTATCTGTTGATGATTTTATCAATAGATAATGAGCTTTTTTGTGTTTGTAGTTCTATGGTTTTAAAATCCTAAAACTAATTAGTTTTGGCTTTATAAGCAAGGGCGTACATTTTCATTTGTTTCACCATGGCCACCAAGCCATTGGAGCGGGTAGGGGAGAGATGTTCTTTCAGCCCAATTTTGTCGATAAAATAGAGCTCTGTATTCAGTATTTCGTCGGGTGTGTGGCCGGACATGACGTTAATTAGCAGTGAAACAATGCCTTTCACCAGAATGGCATCGCTTTCGCCCTGATAAGTGATAATGCCATCGTTCATTTCTGCATTCAGCCATACACGACTTTGGCAGCCTTCGATAATGTTCTGAGGTGTTTTGTGCTTTTCATCAAGAGTTTCCAATGAATTTCCCAAATCAATGAGTAAGGCATATTTGTCCATCCAGTCGTCGAACTGGCTGAATTCTTCAATAACTTCGTCCTGTAATTCGTTAATAGTCATATTGATAATTTATTTTCTTTCTTTTGTGTGTTTAGCTCAACATTGCGACCACTCTTTTTAGTGCATCCACAAAGCTATCAATTTCTTGTTTGGTATTGTAAAATGCAAAGGAAGCACGTACAGTTCCCGGAATTCCTAAAGAATCAATCAAAGGTTGGGCGCAATGGTGGCCTGTGCGAACAGCAATGCCGAGTTTGTCGAGCAACATACCTATATCGTATGGATGGATATCGCCAACAAGGAATGATATAACAGCACTCTTTTCATCAGCAGTTCCAATGATGCGCATGTTTTCAATCTCACCCAAACGCTGAGTTGCGTAGGCTGTAAGTTCATGCTCGTAAGCGGCAATTTCTTCAATACCAATTTCCTGAATGTAGCTCAATGCTTCGGCAAGAGCAGTTGATCCTATATAATCGGGTGTTCCGGCTTCAAATTTAAATGGTAATTCGTTGTAAGTTGTTTTTTCAAAACTAACAGTAGCTATCATTTCGCCACCTCCCTGATACGGAGGAATAGCATTCAGCCATTTTTCCTTTCCATACAGCACGCCAATTCCGGTGGGTCCGTAGATCTTATGTCCGGAGAAAACATAAAAATCGGCATCCAGGTCTGCAACATTTACTTTTATGTGAGGTACAGCCTGTGCGCCATCCAGTAAAACAGGAATAGCTTTTTCGTGTGCCAACCTGATTATTTCTTTCACGGGGTTGATGGTGCCTAACACATTGGATACATGAGCTACCGAAACTATTTTGGTGCGTTTGGTAAGTAATAATGCATAAGCCTCAATGTCCAGTTCTCCCTTTTCATTCATCGGAATCACACGTAGTTTCATTCCCTTACGCTCGCAAAGCATTTGCCATGGAACAATATTGGAATGATGTTCCATGACCGAAACAATCACTTCATCGCCCGGCTTACAAAAGGCTTCGCCAAAAGAAAATGCAACCAGATTAATGGCTTCGGTAGTACCGCGGGTGAAGATAATTTCTTCGCGTTGGCCCGACCCCAGAAACTCTGCTACCGATTGACGAGCTG
>CAYMHE010000020.1:0-8532 GCA_964390175.1 uncultured Paludibacter sp. | reverse complement strand
ATAATTTCTTCGCGTTGGCCCGACCCCAGAAACTCTGCTACCGATTGACGAGCTGCTTCGTGGGCTTCGGTAGCTTTTTGACTCAGGTAGTGAACGCCGCGATGAATGTTTGCATTTAAGTGGTAATAACCCTGATCTATTTTTTCAACTACACAACGGGGTTTTTGAGTCGTTGCTCCATTGTCGAAGTAAATCAGTGGTTTATTATATATCTTTTCGGTCAGAATAGGAAATTCTGCACGTATTTGTTCTATCTTTTCGTTGTTCATGTTCATGAAACTCTTTGCACTGTACTTTTGTTCTTGCAAAAGTACTAAAAATCAACTGAAATTTTCCCAAATCACCATACTTTTCCCGTAAACCCATTTTCTGCATTCACCAATTCAAAAACTTTATCGGGTTGCAAATCTTCTTCGGCTCTATGTGATACATATACTATGGCCATCTGTTTTTCGGCTGCAATGGCTTTCACCATATCAATAAAAAGGCGGCTATTTTCGTCGTCGAGTTCAATGGTTGGCTCGTCGAGAATAAGTAGGGGCGGATGTTTCACCATGGCGCGAGCCACCATCACCATGCGTTGTTGCCCGAGCGAAAGCTGCTGGAAATTTTTATTCCGAAATGAAGGCCCGAGCATTTGTAACCAGCTTTTTGCAATATCCTTTTGTAAATCAGAGGGGACAGTATAAAGACCAACGGAATCGTTCAGGCCGGAGATGATCATATTTTCCACCGTTTCGGTACGGGTAAATTGTTGGATCATAGTAGGTGTAAAGTAGCCAATTTGTCGTTTTATGTCCCAAATGGTTTCGCCTGAGCCCTTTTTTCGGCCAAAAAGTATCATGTTTTGTCCGTAAGCTTTGGGGTTGTCACCGGTAATCATCGAAATAAGTGTGCTTTTCCCGGCACCGTTCGTACCTGTTAATTGCCAGAATTCTCCTTTGTGTATGGTCCAGTTAATGTCCGAAAGTACCTGCTTGTCGCCATACTTCACCGAAACTGAATGTAATTCAACGAGGGTTTCCAAATTATTGTGGTTTTCGGAGTATAAGGTTGGCAGTTTGAATTCATGTGGTTTTAGGGCAGGAGATGAGCTGGTTTTTCGGAACTCATCTACAACTTGCGCCGAAACAATTTCATTTTTCTCGTTGAGCTGATAAACTACATCTATACACGGTAATAAGTCACGTTTTCGGAAGAAAAGCTGAATGAGCAAGGTTTGTTCCGAAAGTTTGCTAAGTGTGTTGGTAATGTGTTGTTGGGTTGCAACGTCAACATTGCTATATACGTCGTCGAGCACTATGTAATCGGGTTGCTGAGCAATAAGGTAAGCGAGTAATGCTCTTTTTTGCTGTCCGCTCGACATGGTTTGCAGTGATTCGTTTTCTTTCGTATGCACAAGTATCTGGTCGTGGCGCAGTTCATCGTTTATCATGCAGTCGATAGTGATGGACGAGAATAATACACCGTTTTGCTCGCTTAAGTCAACTTGTTTATGCAGCATATTGTTGGTCATAATCTGCTGAATAATCTGTTTTTTGTTTGCCGTGTTAAAGAGATAAATGCCTGTATTTTTCTTATTCTTCATCTTTGTCGATTGTGAAATACCCTTTTCAGTTAGCAAAAGTATAAAATGTTTTTTCCATTTAGGTTTTAGGTATCAAAATAGTTCATAAAAAAACAACCGGGAAGACTTTTTCAAGTAATCCCGGTGTCATAAGTGTTTAAAATTCAATATTAAATTTTCAGAGTTTCTTCAAGCCTTTCATTTCTTCTTTGGTCGTTTTTTTCAGGCTAATGGCCACGCCGCCGCCTGGTGCCAGTTTTTGTTTCAATACAGTTTTGCTGTTAACGAGCACTTTACGAATATTGTAGGCCATTGGATTTTTTTGCCAGTCGGCATCTTTTGCATCTTCATAAATATCGGCAATGTACCATTCATTTTTATCGAGAAAATCGAAATCGATAAGAGCTTTGCGTGCTTCTTCGTCGGTGATGGCACCCACAAACCAGTTGTCAGCGTTTTTTTGCTTACGTGCCACTGTGATAAATTCTCCCGGTTCGGCTTCAAGGTATTTTGTATCGTCCCAATCGACAGCCACATCTTTGATAAACTGAAATGCATCCATACGTTTTTCGTAGTTTTCGGGAAGGTCGGCAGCCATTTGAAGCGGACTGTACATAGTTACATACAATGCAAGTTGTTTGGCCAAAGTGGTGTGCACCTGATTTGTTTTGTTCGGGTCGTAGTAACTCATTTTTATTTCGAAAATGCCTGGCGTATAATCCATAGGTCCACCCATCAAACGGGTAAAAGGAAGTATCGTTTCATGTTCGGGCGGATTTCCGGCGCTCCAGGCATTGAATTCGTTCCCGCGCGCCGCCTCGCAAGCCAACCAGTTAGGATAGGTGCGATGTAAACCGGTTGGTCTGACAGGTTCGTGAGCATCCAGCATGATGCGGTTTTCGGCAAGTTTTTCTGCTACACGTACGTAATGATTCACCATCCACTGTCCATCATGTTTTTCGCCACGGGGAATAATCCAACCTACATAACCTGTTTTTACGGCATCATAGCCATTTTCTTTCATAAACTCAATGGCTTTGTCAATTTTCCTTTCGTAATTGGTGACTGATGCCGAGGTTTCGTGATGCATAATCAGCTTCACGCCTTTACCGGCGGCATAGGCATTCAGCGCTTTTACATCAAAATCGGGATAAGGAGTGACAAAATCGAAAACTTCTTCTTTCCAGTTGCCTGCCCAGTCTTCCCAGCCTACATTCCAACCTTCTACAAGGACTCCTGCAAAACCATGTTCGGCTGCAAAATCAATATAACGACGAACATTTTTATTACTGGCACCGTGTTGAGGCAGTGGTGTAAGCGCATTCCAGTCGGTGTCGTTCAGTTTAATATTGGGAGCATCGGCATAATTCCACGACATTGTATTGGGCACATGCATTCCCCACCAGATACCAATGTATTTCTGAGGTTGAATGAAACTTGGATCGGCAATTTTACTGGGTTCGTTCAGGTTCAAAATCATTTTCGATGCCAATATGTCTGTTGCCTTATCACTTACAATAATTGTGCGCCATGGGGTGTGTTGTGGCGTTTGCATATAGGCTTTTGTGCCCACGGCATCAGGAGTAAGTGCAGCAGTGAGTATCAAATCTTTTTTGTCGATGAGCAAATGCATGGCTGGATAATTGACAAGTGCCGCTTCAAATATATTGATGTACAGTTTGTCATCTGTTTTCAGCATGAGTGGTGTTTGAACTGCATTTTTTGCAAAATAACCATGTGTGCCTATCCCTTCACCATCCACCTTCGAAGCATCTACTTTCGAAAGTTTTGTGGTGCTGTAATAATACTCGTTAGTGTCGTAATCGCCGGGAATCCAAAATGCTTCGTGATTGTCGGTAAGTGCGAATTCGGTTTTTTCGTCGGCGATTCTGAAATAATTCAGATTAGCTTGTTTGTCGAACTCATATCGGAATCCCAATCCATCGTTGAACAAACGGAATCGGATTTTCATGCTTCGCTTTTCCTTTTTTTGCTCGAGTACAACCAATAATTCGTTGTAGTTATTCCTGATCTCTTTTACCTCGCCCCAAACTGGTTGCCAGGTTTCATCCACTGTGCTCGTTTCGGCCTTCACAGTACTGAATTCAGCGCTTAGTGCCGGAGCATTCAGCAGTTCGAAACCTAATTTGGATGGCTTTATTACAGTTTTTCCCTTGTAGGCAAGTGAGTAGGTGGGTTCTCCTTTCTCGTTTAGTGTGAAATCGAGTCTGAAATTATTATCGGGCGAAATGAGATTTTCTGCCTGAATTACATAATTTCCTAACAAAATAATTGTTAGCAGAAGTTTGATTCTCTTCATGATGAGTAGTATTTAGAATTAATTATCGAAATGAAAATTGAAACAAATGTACTTAAAATAAAAAGTTCAGAATACAATTGTTGTTTAAATATGAAGATTTTTATTGCAAACGTTTGTTGTGATGTGCAGCAAAACACTTCTAATGCGAATGGATGTTTTTTTTACGACTTAGCGAAAAACCTGATAAAATGATTATATCCCTAAAAATTATTGGAATTAAGTTGGTTTTGATCTAAAACTATGCGGTTTATTCGGGATTTTTTACGAACTTTGCACCCAAATATTTTTTAAAACAAAAGTACATAATGATTAGCAATGAAAAATGGCATGGAAATTCGAAAAGCAATTCGAATTCCGGAGCCGGCCGTGATGGTAAACCATATGAAAAACGTGATGTGAAATCGATACTGAAAGGTTCCCGTGGAGCTGCAAAATTTTCAAATGAGAAGCCGGATTACGAAGAAAGATTTCAGAACGATAAACCCGTTTTTAAGAAAAGAGATGACAGTCGCCCTGCATTTGGCGACCGCAAAGCCTATGAAAACCGTGGAAACTCTTCGTATGGCGACCGCAAGCCTTATGAAAATCGTGATGGTCGTCCTTCTTACGGAGATAAAAAACCTTACGAAAACCGTGGAAATGCTTCATACGGTGACCGTAAACCTTACGAAAATCGCGAAGGTCGTCCTTTATTCGACAGGAAGCCTTACGAGAATCGCGAAGGTCGTCCTTCTTACGGCGACAAAAAACCTTACGAAAATCGTGGAAATTCTTCTTACGGCGAGCGTAAACCTTACGAAAATCGTGAAAACAAACCCTCTCACGGTGAAAGAAAACCTTATGGTGAGAGAGATAATAATCGTCCGGCTTATGGTAGCAGACCGATGCGTCCACGTATAGGTCACGACGACGATCATTATGGAAGAAGAAATTACAACACGCAGGAGGAAAGACCAGTCGAGAAACTTACGTTCAAGAAGCCCGGAGAAAACAGTCCTACCGAATACATAGAAACCCGTTTCGATAATAGGAAAGATGGAGTAACATTCCGTAAACCTATGCGTAAACGCGATGGTGATTACGACCCGAATGCAAAATACAGTCAACGTAAACAGGTGGAGTTCAAAAAAACGTATGTTGATCTCACTAAGCCTGTACGTTTAAATAAATTTCTTGCCAATGCCGGAATTTGTTCGCGCCGCGAAGCCGATGAATATATTCAGGCTGGCGTTATTTCGGTGAATGGCGAAGTTGTTTCTGAATTGGGTGTGAAAGTGATGCACACCGACAAGGTAATGTTCCATAATCAGTTGGTTCGATCGGAACGTAAAGTGTACCTGCTTTTGAACAAACCGAAAGATTGCGTAACTACTTCGGAGGATACACACGACCGGCTTACAGTGGTTGATTTAGTTAAAAACGCTTGTAGCGAAAGAATCTATCCCGTTGGTCGTCTCGACAGAAATACAACTGGTGTAATTCTTTTGTCAAATGATGGTGATTTGGCATCGAAATTAACACATCCAAAATATGATAAAAAGAAAATTTATCATGTGGCGTTGGACAAACCGCTTGAAACAGTCGATTTCGAATTAATTTTAAGTGGTGTGACGCTGGATGATGGAGTGATTGCTGCCGATGCATTGGAATATGTTAAGGATGGCGACCCTAAACAAGTAGGCATCGAAATCCATTCGGGACAGAACAGGGTGGTGCGTCGTATTTTCGAAAAACTTGGTTATAAAGTAATTCGTCTCGACCGTGTTTATTTTGCCGGACTTACCAAGAAAAATCTCCAACGTGGTAAATACCGTTTCCTTACTGAACGCGAAATTAATATGTTGAAGATGGGTGCTTACGAGTAATCCACTTACATTTAAATATAAGCTCCTTTGCATTTTATTGTAAAGGAGCTTTTTTTATGCACCGGGTTTTGCAAATTCAGTTCTTTATTTTACATTTGTTTTTGTTTCTGTGTTCTGTAACTACAATTGTAAAATATGAATATATTAATTGCCGGAGGTACAGGTTTTATTGGCACTTATCTTAAAAAGAGATTTGAAGAGAAGGGCGAAAATGTGAAATTAGTTTCGCGTACAGGTATCGATGTGCCCTGGGTGCACCAATCTTTAGTAGATGCGCTGGAGCATACCGATGTGGTGATCAACCTGGCAGGGAAAACAATCAATTGCCGCCATACTTTCGAGAATAAAGAAATGATTCTGAAATCGCGCACCAAAGCGACTAATTTACTTGGCAATGCGATTGCGGCATGTAAAAATCCTCCCCTGTTATGGGTGAATGCAAGTGCATCCGCTATTTATAAGTCGGATGAAATTGCTCCGGCAACTGAAAATTCACAGGGTTTAGTCGATGATTTTCTTGCGGATGTGGTTCGCAGTTGGGAATACGCTTTTTTTTGTTTCAACTTACCATCGACCCGACAAATTGCCCTGCGTACTTCGGTTGTATTAGGCCGAAACAAAGGAGCATTCCCATCGCTACTCCGGCTTACACGCTTAGGATTGGGAGGAAAAGTGGGCAATGGAAAACAATTTTTCAGTTGGATTCATATTGAGGATTACTTTCGTATTGTGGAATTTTTAATACAAAATGTATCTGTAAACGGAATTGTAAATTGCACTTCGCCTTCTCCATTGTCAAATGCGGAGTTGATGCAAAGAATGCGTAATAAGGCTAAAGTTCCTTTTGGTTTACCTGCGCCTGAATTTGCGGTTCGCATAGGTGCTTTCTTTATTGGAACCGAATCAAGTCTGTTGTTGAATAGCACGAATATTTATCCTGAACTGCTTTTAAACGCAGGTTTCAGTTTCGAATTTGGTGACATTGATGCAGCCATTGCAGACTTAATTCATTCAAAATAAATTTACGGATACTTTGTATCTGAAATTGATTTGAAAATTGATAATTAATGAAAACGAAATCAAAAAATAAAAGCTTTGTGTCGCGCTTGGGACGATTGTTCCGAAATTTGGTATTGTTGTTTTTTGCAACAAGTATAGGTTGGGTTATTTTAGCCCGTTTTGTACCTGTTTATGTCACACCGCTTATGTTCATCCGAAGTGTCGAAGCACTTGCTGCCGGCGAAGTTCCCCGTAATTCCAAGGATTGGGTGTCGATGGATAAAATTTCTCGTAATATGGTTCAGGCGGTGGTAGCTTCGGAAGATAATTTATTTGTGCAACATCACGGATTTTCGGTGAACGATATTGAAAAGGCTATTAAACACAATAAAAAAGGAAAACGCTTAAGAGGCGGCAGTACCATTTCGCAACAAACGGCTAAAAATGTGTTTTTATGGCCCAAAAGATCTTACCTTCGAAAAGGCCTTGAAGCATATTTTACAGTTTTAATTGAACTTTTTTGGTCGAAAGAGCGTATTATGGAAGTCTATCTCAATGTAATTGAAATGGGCGATGGTGTTTACGGTGTTCAGGCTGCAGCGCAGACCTATTTCAATAAAGATGCGCTTCAACTCACAAAATCGCAATCGGCACTGATTGCTGCCTGTTTGCCAAATCCCCGTAAATACAGCGTGTCAAATCCAACGTCATATATCCAACGTCGTAAATCAAAAATTGTGAGTTTAATGGGTAAAATTGAGCAGGTCGATTTTGATAAAAAGAAAAAAACAGAAGAAAAAAAGAGAAAGCGATCTAAAAAATGAACAGGGAAATTAAAAGTGCCGATTGGGGCATGATAGAATATAATGAGGCCTGGAGCAAGCAGGAAACAATTTTTATGAATACTATTCAACAGAAAGTTGATGGTTTGAACACAGGGAATCTGCTTGTTTTTTGCGAGCATCCTCATGTATATACCTTAGGTAAAAGTGGAGATGAGCACAATTTGTTGCTGAATTATATGCAGCTTCAGGTAAAAGATGCTGTATTTGTGAAAACAAACAGAGGTGGAGACATTACCTATCATGGACCCGGACAGTTGGTAGGTTATCCTATCTTCGATTTGGCAAACTTTAATGTCGGGCTGAAGCAGTATATATATAATATTGAAGAAGCCATTATAAAAACATTGGCTACATATAATATTGCCACTACCCGGCTCGAAGGAGCCACCGGTGTGTGGCTCGATATCGATCAACCCACCTGCAGGAAAATTTGTGCCATCGGCGTTCGCAGTTCCCGCTACGTAACAATGCATGGATTTGCCCTCAACGTAAATACCGATTTGTCGTACTTTAATCACATTAATCCCTGTGGGTTTACTGACAAAGGAGTTACTTCTATGGAAAAAGAGCTGGGACATAAAGTGGATATGGAGGAGCTTAAACAGAAATTAAGAACATCGATAGAAGAACAATTTCAATAATTATAACCTGATTTTTTTAATTCCCGTCGAAGTATCAAAGAATTTTTTTTCTACTTCGATTTTTTTTGCACCGTGTCAAAACCTTTTTTCTAATAAATTAGCGCAACAGATTCTTTTTTCCAATAATTTTTTATCGTTTTTGGTGTTTATTTTAGTTCTCGGAATATGTGTTTCAGTTGAATTGCGGCATGTTTTTTCACAAAAAAGGAGAAGAGGCTAAATTTTTCAAAAAAAAGTTTGTTTTAGAACGCACTTTTTGTCAGTTGTTTAGCGGAAAAATATGTTTTATAGCAGA
>CAYMHE010000019.1:0-37790 GCA_964390175.1 uncultured Paludibacter sp. | reverse complement strand
TTGTTGACGTTTTCATAAAAATTAATTACCTTTGCACTCCAAAACTTTAAACAGTAAATAGATAAACAATATACAAAAATGGCAAAAGAACTTACTTCGCGAAGTGAAAATTACTCGCAATGGTACAATGATTTGGTGATAAAAGCCGACCTGGCCGAAAACTCGGCGGTACGCGGCTGCATGGTGATAAAGCCTTATGGTTATGCAATATGGGAAAAAATACAGGCTGAACTCGACCGCATGTTCAAAGAAACCGGACATGTGAACGCCTATTTTCCATTGTTTATTCCTAAATCTTTTCTGAGCAAAGAAGCCGAACACGTGGAAGGATTTGCCAAAGAATGTGCTGTGGTTACGCATCATCGCCTTATGGCCGATCCCGAAGGAAAAGGACTTATTGTGGATCCGGGAGCCAAACTCGAAGAAGAACTAATCGTTCGTCCTACCTCCGAAACTATCATTTGGAACACATATAAAAACTGGATT
Organism: uncultured Paludibacter sp.; assembly: GCA_964390175.1. GTDB lineage: Bacteria > Bacteroidota > Bacteroidia > Bacteroidales > Paludibacteraceae > Paludibacter. The sequence continues at coordinate 37,304 of CAYMHE010000019.1, read as the reverse complement.
CAGTCCTACCGCGACCTTCCCATTCTTGTCAATCAATGGGCCAATGTGGTGCGTTGGGAAATGCGTACACGTTTGTTCCTTCGTACTGCCGAATTTCTGTGGCAGGAAGGTCACACAGCGCATGCCACCGAGCAGGAAGCCATTGCCGAAGCCAAACAAATGCTCGAAGTGTATGCCGATTTTGCCGAACGCTATATGGCTGTTCCGGTGCTGAAAGGTGTGAAATCGGCCAACGAACGCTTTGCCGGTGCGCTCGAAACTTTTTGTATCGAAGCCCTTATGCAGGACGGAAAAGCATTGCAGGCAGGCACCTCTCACTTCTTAGGTCAGAATTTTGCCAAAGCTTTCGATGTTACTTTTGTTGATAAGAGCAATAAACTCGATTATGTTTGGGCTACTTCGTGGGGCGTTTCTACCCGTTTGATGGGTGCGCTTATCATGACGCACTCCGACGACAATGGTTTGGTGCTCCCTCCTAACCTCGCTCCTTTCCAGGTAGTGATTGTGCCAATTTACAAAAACGAAGAACAACTGGCCGCCATCAGCGAAAAGGTGAATCAACTGATTCCGGCCTTAAGAGCAATGGGCATCAGCGTGAAATTCGACAACAACGACAACAAAAAGCCGGGATGGAAATTTGCCGAATACGAACTCAAAGGCGTTCCTGTTCGTTTAGCCATTGGTGCACGCGACCTCGAAAACGGAACTGTGGAAGTTGCCCGTCGCGATACCCTGACAAAGGAAACTGTACAGATGGAAGGCATTGAAAACTATATTGCCGAGTTACTCAAAGATATCCAGGCCACCATTTTCAAAAAAGCAGTTGATTTCCGCGCTTCCGTTACCCGTGAAGTAAATTCGTACGACGAATTTAAAGTTGAAATCGAAAAAGGAGGCTTCCTGATGTGTCATTGGGACGGAACGCCCGAAACCGAAGAAAAAATCAAGGAAGAAACAAAAGCTACCATCCGCTGTATCCCACTCGATGGCGATAAAACTCCGGGCCTATGTATGGTGACAGGTAAACCATCGGCACAACGCGTGGTTTTTGCCCGGGCCTACTAACAAAACTCATATCAAAGAAGAGCGTCGACTTCGTCGCTCATTTTGATGCTTTCATTCAAACAAAAAGAGATGCTTCAAAAAAAAGCATCTCTTTTTGTTTTACATACCCGCGGGAAAGAAAATAACTTCCACTAATCTTTCTCTTTTCACTCCCATCAATGCCCTATTCATTTAACCGACATATTGGATTATATGAAGGATTTTTTCATCCAAAATACATTCAACCTTCCGACGGTAGTTTTTTACGTTCTTCCAAAATGCTTTCTCAGCTCTGAGAAAATCCGAATATACATAAAAAATGCTTTCTAAAATTAGAGCTATGTACATTCACGTATGAAAAATGCTTTCTCAGGTTGGAGCTAAGTGTTTTCATTCATGAAAAATGCTTTCTCAGGTTAGAGCTAAGTGTTTTCATGCATAAAAAATGCTTTCTCAGGTTAGAGCTAAGTGTTTTCATGCATGAAAAATCATAAAAGTGTAAAATTCTGCATTTTTCATCCTTCACCTCATAGCTTTTATACCTTAGATCAATTATGAATCCTCAAACATTTTATCTTATTTGTATAAACACATAAACATTGAGTTGCTGTATGCTGTTAGTTAATTCAGTAAACTGTAATTCTTCAACTCCTTAGTTGCTACAAAAAAGATGAACACTGCTTTGTTTTGGTTTCGACGCGATTTGCGTTTCGATGATAATGCCGGATTGTTTCATGCCTTGAAAAGCGGACTGGCTGTTCTTCCGGTTTTTATTTTCGATACCGATATCCTGCACCAACTGGAGGATAAGCGTGACAAGCGGGTGGATTTAATTCATCAGCGCTTGACCGAATTGAATTCCGAACTGCAAAAGCACGGCTCGGCTTTGCTTGTGAAATACGGTAATCCCGTGGAGATACTGCCTGCGCTCTGCGAACAATTCAAGGTAAATAAACTGTTTTTGAACGAGGACTACGAACCTGATGCTATAGCCCGCGACAATGAAATCAGGAGAATGGCTACCGCCAGAAACATTGCTTTCCACAGTTTTACCGATCAGGTTATTTTTGCTAAAAACCAGGTGTTCAAGTCGGATGCTACACCCTATACTGTCTTTACTCCTTATTCCAGAAGGTGGAAATCGCTGCTGAGCGAAACTACAATTCCTACCTACAATTCAGAAGCTTTGTTCGATAATTTTTATAAATACAATTCATTTACTATGCCTTCGCTTGCCGAAATTGGCTTCGAAGCAACGGGTGTAAGCTGGAAGGCACCCTCCCTATCGGATGATGTTTTGAAAAACTATTCCGAAACGCGCAACTTTCCGGCGGTAGAAAACGGAACTTCACATCTTAGCGTTCATCTGCGTTTTGGCACCTTAAGCATTCGTAAAATTGTCCAAAAAGCCTTAACAACCAACGAACAATTCTTAAACGAACTGATTTGGCGGGAGTTTTTTATGATGATTTTATATAATTTTCCCAAAGTGGTTCGGCATTCATTTAAACCCCGCTATGATGAAATAAAGTGGCGAAACAACAAGGCGGAGTTTGAAAAATGGTGCGAAGGAAAAACCGGTTATCCGCTGGTGGACGCCGGCATGCGCGAACTAAATGCTACCGGACTTATGCACAACCGTGTACGAATGGTGGTTGCTTCGTTTCTGATCAAGCATTTATTGATCGACTGGCGCTGGGGCGAAGCATATTTTGCACAGAAACTGCTGGACTACGACCTTGCAGCCAATAATGGCAACTGGCAGTGGACAGCTGGTAGCGGATGCGATGCTGCTCCTTACTTTAGGGTTTTCAATCCCATTGAGCAGTTGAAAAAAATCGATGCCCAACAGCAATACGTTCGTCGTTGGGTACCCGAAATCGATCTTCCGTCCTATCCCACCCCAATAGTCGAACATAGTTTTGCCCGAAATCGAGTACTCGAAGAATTTAAACGGGCGCTGGACAGTTTTGAGTTCTGAGTTTCGGGGATTAATTTGAAGATTTGAAGATTCGAAAATTTGAGGAGTTAGTGAGTTTCGGGTTCCGGGTTCACTTCGACTTCGCTCAGTGAACGGCTTCAATGATTCAGTTAATCAGTTATTCAACAATTTCACAATTCGACGATTCAACAATTCAACAGTTCATCGATTCAACGCTTCAACACGCTTATTTATTACCCGACATCTTGTCTGTTGTGGTTTAAATTATTATAATCAGGGATACAATCGTAAATATCCTTCGACAAATATTGTTAGCAGCCAAGCTACATAATGCGAAATACAGGTTTTTGTCAGGCACTAAACAATAAATATAATTAATTTCTAATCTTTTAGCTTCGGTATTTGTTTAAAATAACATACACATTTAAAAATCATCAAAATGGGAATTCTTGCAACAATTATTATCGGAGCTTTGGCCGGATGGCTGGGCAGTACGCTTTACAAAGGCAACAGCCTTGGTCTGTTGTGGAATATCATAGTAGGTATCGTGGGTGGCGTTATCGGTTCGTGGTTATTCGGAGTTTTAGGCATTAGCCTGGGCAGTGGCTGGATCAGCGCAATTATCACCGGAGCCATTGGCGCCATCGTTTTATTGTTTGTAATCAACCTGATAAAGGGCAAAAACTAAAAGGGAAAACCCCACAAACAGTAGATACTTTTCAACTAAAAAAAGCCTGAAACTTAATTGTTTCAGGTTTTTCGCTATTTATCGGTTGCATTATTATCTTCCCTTTCGGTAGGAATGGTGTAGATGACTTTCATCTTTTTCTGCTTCAGCAAATGTTTAGCGAGTGGCTTTATCCGTAGCGCTTTTATCCCTTCGGCAGCAAGTTGTGTCATCTCCATTGCCCCGGCTTCAACAAAATGCGTATCATCTGTTTTTCCTTCGGGATGTGCTTTCCATTGTCCCGGCTCGATGTGCATATACAGCTTTTTGGATCCTTCCACGCCGTATCGTTGGAGTATTTCAAGGCTTTTCGTGTGCATATCAATAAAAGGTACTTGTAGTTCGCTGGCCACTTTATGTACGATAGGTGCATAAACGGGATGCGTATCCACCGGATTTCCGATGCTGTCGAATTTGCGTCGGGCTACGGGCGAACAAAGGATGGGATGCGCTTTTTTTGCCAATACATCGGCCACCATTCTTCTGTAATTCGCTTCAAACTCAGCTTCGGTAGTGTACGCCTTTTTAGTGGCAATCTCATCATTGTGTGCAAACTGAATAAACACAAAATCGCCCTCTCCCAGCCTGCTCATCACCTTATCCCACAAACCCTCTTCGATAAATGTCCTTGTACTTCTTCCGTTTTGTGCATGATTTTCAATCACTACATCCTTATCGAAAAACGAAGGGAAAACCATTCCCCAACCTCTTTCGGGAGTGTCTGCAATTGGTTTTTTATCGGCCATAGTTGAGTCACCCACCATAAACACTTTCACAGGTTTGGCTTTTCCGGCACTCAGCACTACAGCAATCAGGGTCAGAACAACGAGATATAGATATTTATGCATTCCAACAATATAATTATTTGAAATTTACAATTTCTTTCAACACACCCTCGGCCGGATTCCAGCCATCATCGCCCTTCAACACATTTTCAACCGTCCATTCGGCAGCTTGTTTCTTTGTGAGTTGGTGCGACCATTTTACACGTTTCGCTATATCAGCTCCCGGACCATAATTACCGTATTCGGCATAAAAGGAAGTTTTTTCGGCCACAGGTTTATTCCAGTTGTGCCAGCCTTCGGGTCGTATGTGTGCACCCAACTCACATTCGCGGAAAACTGTTTTGGCATAATTGCGCCAGGGTCGTCCCAGATACATCATTTTCACTGTTGGTTCTGCCGTGAGTTTACACTTATAAAACAGATAGCCGTATTTTGTGTTTTGCAATGTAGAAGCCGCTGTGATATACGATTCCTTTAAACTATGAATCACGCATTCGTCGAAAACAGCCGTGGACCAACCGAAAATAAAATCGGTAGTACCTTCGATATAGCAATTTTTATAATACTGGCGGCTGTTGTCGGCATAAGTAAAAAGCGTATCCTGAAATCCAAGAAAGCGGCAATTGAAAAACACAGACCGATCGGCGCTTACATGGGCTGCTACCGCCTGTCCTACAGGTCCGGCCGAGTTTTGAAACGTTATGTTTTCGGCATAAAAGTCGCGTCCGTACACATAAAACGTAGCCGAACCCGATGTGCCTGTTTCATCCCCGAAGATTGATTTTTTCTGTGCCCAGTCGCCATAAGTGATAATTGTTTTATCAACGCTTTCGCCAATGAGCGACACCAGCTGTTTGGAGGCCGGAAGAATGAGCTTCTCATTGTAGATACCATTTTTTACAAAGATATTGGTGCGTTTCTTCCTGTAATCGGGCACTGCATTGATGGCTGCCTGAAGCGTTGTGAAATTGCCCGAACCATCCTGCGCTACTACCAAATGGATGGAGTCCATCAATACCGTTGTTTTTTCGTTTGCTCCGGTTGTAAAAGTTTGCGCAAGCAATGTTTGAAACGAAAAAAGAATGAAAAGAGCCAACAATTTTATGTTTTTCATCTGTTTATAAATTATATATCTGCCCCCTAATCCCAGACCCCTAACCCCCTAAAGGGGGAATAAGAACGGGAATAAGAGGAGAACAAAGAATGTTTAGTGAAATTTCAATCAGCTACTTATATAAATTGTAAATTGTACATTAATAATGTCTTCTTCCTCTTAAATTGTAAATAGCAAATAGATAAATAGTAAATACTTCATGTTCTATTCCTGACCTCAATCATTGACGATCCAACTCCATAGCTGCCAAAATAAAAGGCCCAATCACTTTCGGATCATCGTTCCGAACAGGTTCGCTGATATAATACTCGTATGAACCATCGCGGTAAGGCGTTCCACCCAATCCGGCTACGCTGCAAGCACGCGTGATTGAATAAGTACCGTCGGCATTCTGAATAATGCTGTTTTTCACAAGTCCTTCGAAAGCCTTCACAGCATATTTTCTGAATTTGGGCTTTAAATAACCATTGTTCACCCCTTTGGCAATAGCATACGAGAACATAGCGGTTCCTGTTGATTCAAGATAATTCCCTTTGGCTTTTGGCAAATTAGTCACCTGGTACCACATTCCTGTTTTCTTGTCCTGATATTTCAACAGCGCTTTTGTCAACCTGTTGAATATTGAAATTAATTTCGACCGGTCGGGGTGATTTTCGGGCAAATAGTCGAGCACATCCACAAGAGCCATCATGTACCAACCCATACTTCTGCTCCAGAAGTTAGGCGACTGACCAGTGACCGGATGCGCCCATTGCTGCGTGCGACTTTCGTCCCAACCGTGGTAATTTAAGCCTGTACGGGCATCGAGCGTGTATTTATCGGCTACAATAAATTGTTTTGCCACATCATCGAAATTGGCAGGTTCATTAAAAACTACTCCGTATCTGGCATAAAATGGCGAGCCCATATAAAGGCCGTCGAGCCACACCTGATGCGGATAAATCTTTTTGTGCCAAAAAGCTCCTTCGGCCACGCGTGGATGCGTCGATAGCTGATCGCGCAACACCTGAATGGCTTTGATGTACTTTTCATCCTTAGTGTAATTGTACATTTCGAAAAGGAAATTGCCTCCGTTGATTCTGTCAATATTGTAATCGCTTTTTTTGTAGGTCTTTATTTCACCTTCGGCATTGATGAAAAAATCGGCAAAAGTATGCACGTAATTGTAATAACGCTGATCTTTTGTTTTGCCATATAGTTGAATGATAGAATTGGCCACGAGCCCTTGTGTATAATCCCATTTGGGCGCTTTCACAAAATCGGCCATCCACAACTCAGGGTTGTGTGCTATTTCGGAATCAGCAATTTTTACCGCCCAGGCTGTATAGTTGGTTGCAGGATGAGCATACAGCACCGTGCCGATTAAAATAAATAAGGAAAGTGAGAGATTTTTGAGGTTCATCATAAGAACAGATTAATTGTTTTGTTATGTATGCAAAAATGAGAATTTATTCCGACAATCAGGGTGTATAAATTGCTTTAAATGGTGAAATAATTGATAGTTTACATTTGGGTCTGGATATGAATGTTATAATTTGAACAAAAAAACAAGTTAAAACATTACACACTTCAAATCAATATGAGCAGTTTTGTACCCGTTTTGATAAATTGCCAATAAAAATCAGATAAAAAATTTATTTAGAGCTTTGTTTCTTTCAAAAAACATTACTTTTGTGCGAAAATTAAGGAAAAATAAACTATTTTTTTTTGACAATTAATGAAAGATATTATAGCTCCTGTCGATCGTGAAATACTAAAAAAAGAACTTACGAAAGATAAGTTTTTACGACCAACCAATAAAGCACACAACGAAATTTATGTGATAGATGCACATACTTCGCCCAACGTGATGCGCGAAATTGGACGATTGCGTGAAATTTCATTCCGTTCGGGAGGCGGTGGCACCGGAGAAGAAATTGATGTGGATAAATACGATTATCTCGAGAAACCTTTCAAACAGCTTATAGTTTGGGATCCGCAAGCCGAGGAAATCATTGGTGGATACAGGTATTTGTTGGGTTCGGAAGTAGAGTTCGACGAAGAAGGACAGCCAAAATTCGTCATGTCGCATCTATTTAAATTCAGTCCGAAGTTTATAAAGGAATTTCTGCCTTACAGCATCGAATTGGGTCGTGCTTTCGTTCAGCCTGATTATCAGACCTCTAAAATGGGCACTAAAAGCCTTTTTGCTCTCGATAACTTGTGGGACGGTTTGGGCGCTTTGATACAATCGAATAAAAATGCACGGTATTTCGTTGGAAAAGTTACTATTTACAAAGAATATCCTACAGTAGCGCGTGAACTTATTTACGAATATATGTTCAGGTATTTTCCGGATGCCGACCAATTAATAACTCCTAAATTGCCTATTGTTGTAAGCAGCAAAACGAAAAAAGCAGCCCAAAAACTGTTCACAGGCAAAGATGCTTCGTCCGATTACAAAGCGCTCCAAAAAGCAGTAAGAAACGAAGGCGACAGCATTCCTCCATTGTTCAATGCTTATATCGGACTGTCGGATACCATGAGAATGTTTGGAAGCATGATCGACCATGATTTCAGTTCAACTTACGAAACCGGCATTATGGTAACAATGGCCGACTTGCTCGAAACTAAAAAGAAAAGATACATAGAACCATACATCGAGTATCTTAAAATAGTGATCGAAGAAAGGAAAAAAGCAAAGAAGCTTGCCAAAGAACAAAGGGAAGCCCGAAGCTTAGAACGGAAAATGAAAAAAGAAGAAAAAAAAGAAGAAAAAAAAGCAACAAAAAAACGTGACAAATAAGTCACGTTTTTTTGTTGTTATGAAAACTTACCAGTGAAACAAATCACCCACTTTCCTGACTGAAAGTTGTACGCCATAGTTATTTCCGAATAAATCGCCCTTGTCCATGCCTAAAGTGCATCCCAACTCGGCATTCCACAGTCTTTCCACTCTTTTATTCATCTCAAACATCAATGATGTATTGCGTTTCAACAAGGACTCGGAGAGATAAACAGATGTGTTTCCGTAATTTTTACTGAAGGTTGCCAGCATACGGTAATTAAATCCATACACATCGCCTTCGATACCAAAATGATGCGCCTGCACCCTGTTGTTGGTGGTGTAAATCTTTCCATCTTTATTGTAGAGCGGCGAAGTGATCAATGGCGTACCAATTGTACGTGAATAGTAGCTCCAACCAGCAGGATACTGTCCGAGAAAATAGCTATCATTGCCTCCATAAACAATTCCATCTCTGTCGTGGAAAGGTCCCGACTGATCTGTTGAGTTCATATATTCGTACAAAATGCCTTTTATAAACGGAAAATTCTTATTGCGAAGCGAAACTCCCCAAAGTCCATCAGGCGTGTTCATGGTATCTCCTATCTTGCGAATGGGAGGTTCCTCGTGGATAATCTGCCAGTACATTCCCCATTCATAGTCTGACAACTGAACGTCCAACCGCAGGCTTTGTCCAATGATATGGTTTCCCAATGTATTGATCTGATCGCTTAAAGAAGCATCGCTCCCGCCCGATCTTCCAAGAAAAATGTCGATAAAGTTTTTAATGCCTGTAGGTTGATTGCCTATCTGCGCTTTCTGACTTTCGCCGCCCCACTGTGCCACATGCTCGAAACCATATTGTAAATGAACAGGCAACTTTCCTCCGAAACGAAAATAGGCATATTTATGATGTAATAAAACATCGGCAATTTCCATATCGTCTCTGAACCAGCCCTGCGAAAGGGCGCCTCTTATTTCGGCATATCCCTTTGTGAAAGGAATGGGTTGATAATTGAGCATCCCTACGGTAACACGGGGCAATGGGCGTGCGTTGCGCGAGAACAATAATCCGCCTGACGATAACGTTGCATCCTCTACACCTGTTTGTTCTTCTTTTGACCCGATGATGGCATCAAAAATCAAAACCCTTGCCTGCGCATATATTTCGTGAAAATACAGGTCGGTGCTATCTCCGTTGTTGCGCACCAAGCCCGAAACGCCAAAGCTGTAGTCGAACCATTTGTTTTGGTGGTTAAAAGCTTTGAAAGCGCCAAGTTGTAAACCCACACTCTGAGGCGAGGACGATACTTTAGCGTATTGCCGGTTGTGCATCCAAAAGGGAGCATAATCGCCTTTAGCGGCAAGTCCCGAAAGGACAATATCATAGCGAACAGTATCGTTCTGAGCAGCGATGGCTGTAACAAACAAATACAGACCTATCAGTAAAACTATATTTTTTTTAAACATGAGCTTGGTTTTGTTTTAGTTAGAAAAGATGTATCTGCATTTATTTCAGGGTTCAAAGCTCCATAAGTCATTCAGCACTCCTTCATCATTCTCGCCAAAACCAATGTATCCTTTTCCATTGATAACAAACGATATGGCATTTTCACGACCACCACCAGGCAAAACGCCTCTCAGGTACCACACATTTTTTCCTGCATCGTATTCCACCACATCATCTTTCAGATGACCACCGGTAAGATTTCCTGCAAAATGCCGCCCTGTGGCCACAAAATACCGGTTGCCTATGCTCATGCCCACCCCGAATTCCCTGCTGGTGCCGGGAATAGCGCGGCGTTCTTTCCAGGTGTCGGTGGCCGGGAAGTATTCCCACCAGTTATTTTCCTTTCTGCTGTTATAGCCTGTACCAAAAAATACTTTTTCACCGTCGGAGCAAACAACTGCCCCCGTGCGACGGGTAACACCTGTATAGGCCATTTCTTTCCACTGATCTGTTGCCACATCATATTTCCATAAATCGTTTGTAAAAGTAGCGCCATCGAAGCCGAAACCAACATAAATGGAGTTGCCAATCACAAAGCTCACGCAGGCATTTGTCGACAACGCCGGAAAATCAGCTTTCCTTGTCCATGCATTACTGACCGGATCGAAACACCAGAAATCTTTCAGTTGAGCTTCGTTTAAATAAGGCCTTTTTGTCAGATCGAAACCCAGCCCTACGTAAGCTTTGCCATTTACAGCCTCGGCAATGCCATTCACCCTTCCCAGGCCGGGAAAAACAGCTTTCTCCGTCCAACCGTCGGTGACCGGATTATATTCCCAACAATCTTTTAAAGCGCCGCTTCTCGCCGCATTTCTTCCCAATGCCACATAGCCCTTGTCGCCTATCACAAAAGCAACAGCCGAAGCACGACCTTTGTTTGAAATGGTGGATTTTGATTGAAACGTGAGTGCCGGATAAGGAGAATCTGCCGCATCATCGCAGCCAAACTGACTGATCACAAGGAGGATTGACAGTATGTAATTCAGGTTTTTGTTCATAATTGACTTGACAGTTGAGAATAGTTTTGAGTTTCTGGTCTGCCTGCCAAAGGCAGGTTCTGAGTAAATAAAAAACAATTGTTTTTAACGGTTCAAATTTAAATAAAATTATCGGGTAATGAGGAACATGCCCTATAAAAAACGCAAAAAAGTTTCAAATCAGCAGGTTGCCTTTTTCACTACTGCCGTTTTTTTTATACCTTTGCAGCATAAAACAATAAAAATATGGGACGTATCCTGGCTATTGACTATGGACAAAAGCGTGTTGGACTAGCTGTTACCGACCCGATGCAGATTACTGCCAATGGGCTCGACACTGTATTATCGCACGAGATATTTGATTATCTGCAACACTATATTGCCCGCGAACCGGTTGAAAAATTTGTGGTGGGTCTACCCAGGCAAATGAACGGCGAGGACTCTGAATCAATGCAGTACATCAAACCTTTCGTAACAGGCCTGCAACGTAAATTTCCCGACATTGAACTTGTGTATGTCGACGAACGTTTTACTTCCGTGTTGGCGCATCAAACAATGTTCGATGCCGGCCTGAAGAAAAAAGACCGCCAGAACAAAGAACTTGTCGACAAAATATCAGCTACTATTATTTTGCAATCCTATCTGGAAAGCAGAATCAGATAAGTTTATGGCCGATGATTTGGCTGTAGCGCTTCGGCCTAATATTGATTATTGTGTGTTTTAAAATTATAAACTTTCGAACTCTATAAATGATTCTTCCTATTTACACTTACGGCACGGCAGTGCTCAGAAAAGTAGCCGAACCGATTACTAAAGATTATCCTCAACTGAAAGAGTTGATTCAAAATATGTTTGAAACCATGTATCATGCCGACGGGGTTGGCTTGGCTGCTCCACAGGTTGGATTGCCCATCAGGGTAATTGTTATCGACCTTGTTGCCTTTAAAGAAGACGACCCTGAACTTGGTAGTTTCAAAATAGCAATGATCAACCCAACAATGCTCGAATTTGGTGACGAAATGGTGACTTTAGAAGAAGGCTGCCTGAGCATTCCCGGCATTCACGAAACGGTAAGCCGTTCGGAGCGCATTAAAATCAAATATTTCGATGCAGACTTCAACGAATACATTGAGGAATTTGATGGATTCAAAGCCCGTGTTATCCAACACGAATACGATCACCTCGAAGGCAATTTGTTCACCGACAAGGTTTCACCTATCCGTCGTCAACTGCTGAAATCGAAATTAACGAACATCGTAAAAGGTAAAACATCTACCGGCTACAAAGTGAAAACAGCCTCAAGTGTAAAAAAATAAAGCTGATTTCAATAGTTTCAAAATATTAAATAAGCTTTCTCTTTGATGCATCAGCGCTGCAAGAGAAACCTGCAACAAAACGAACGCAATGATCTGATTTAATTTCTGACATTGCGTTCTTTTTTATTTCAATTGATAAAATTATTGCGTATGTTTGTTGTCAAAACAAAAACAGACTCACAACAGTATTGGCTTTTATGAAAATTCTTCTTGCTATACCTCCGCTTACACAACTGAATACCGCATTTCCATCCACAGCACAACTGCTTGGTTTTCTGCGTTCGCAGGACATTGATGCTGCGCAGTGCGATTTAAGCATAGAACTTATAGAAGTGCTTTTCACTAAAACTATGCTTGATGAAATATTCGAAACAGCTTCGCAGGGGAAACTCACCAAATCGCAACGCATCATGCAGCAGCAATCCGGTTTTTACTGCCGGAACATTGAACCGGTGATGCGTTTCCTTTCGGGGAGAGATGCAAGCATGGCGTTGCGATACAGCGACCTCAACTTTTGGCCGGCAAGCAAACGCAAACCAACAGACGAGGACCTTGAATGGGCTTTCGGTACCATAGGCAACCACGACAGGGCTACCCATCTCTGTACACTTTTTTTAAAAGACATAGTCGATTTTATACAGCAAACAATCGATCCTCATTTTGAGCTTATTCGTTATGCCGAATCACTTTGCTTACGATTGCCCGAGTTTGACCCTTTGCAACAGGAGCTTGAGAAACCATTGTCGCTGATCGACAAAGTATTGCTGCGCATTTTCGAAGAGAAAATCAACACCCTACAACCAGCGTTTGTCGGTTTCTCTGTTCCTTTCCCCGGAAATTTATACAGCGCCCTGCGTTGCGCCCAATGGTTGAAGCAAAACCATCCTGCCATAAAAATAATTATGGGTGGTGGATATGTAAACACCGAACTGCGCCAACTGACCGACAACAACTTGTTCGATTATATCGATTTTCTCACTTTCGACGATGGAGAATTGCCATTGCTGCGCATATTAAAAGGCGAAGAACTGATCCGAACGCTTTACCGTAACAGTGAAGGTGCAATTGTAAGTGAAAATTTCGACAGTACTGCTAATTTCAAATTTGCCGACATTGCCACCCCCGATTATGATGGCTTGTTGAAAAATAATTACATCAACCTTATTGAGATGACCAACCCCATGCATGCCTTGTGGAGCAATGGACGTTGGAACAAAATGACTCTTGCACATGGCTGCTATTGGGGCAAATGCGCTTTTTGCGATGGCACACTGGATTATATCAAAAGATTTGAAAAAGCCCCCGTGGAAATGTTGGTGGATCGCATGGAACAGATCATGCAGCAAACCGGAGTGTCGGGCTTTCACTTTGTGGACGAGGCCGCACCTCCTGCCCTGCTTCGGAAACTATCAGAAGAAATAATAAAGCGCGGACTTACCGTCAGTTATTGGACGAATGTGCGCTTTGAAAAATCATTTACGCCCGAACTTTGTTATCTGCTGGCACAATCGGGTTGTATTGCCGTGTCGGGCGGACTCGAAGTAGCATCGCCCCGCGTTCTTCAGCTTATCAACAAGGGTATAACGATAGAAATTGCCCGCGAAACAATGAAAAACCTTGCCGAGGTTGGTATAATGACGCACGCCTACCTTATGTACGGTTTCCCCACCGAAACGGCGCGCGAAACCATTGAGTCGCTCGAAGTTGTGCGCGATATGTTTGAAAAAGGCTGGATGCAGTCGGCTTTCTGGCATCGCTACGCCATGACCATTCACAGTCCATCGGGACAAGCGCCTGCAAGCGTTGGAGCCATATCCTTACAGGACGAGCCCAATCCTTTTGCCAATAACGAAATACCGTTCTCCACGCCTCACGAAATCGACCTTGACTTTTACGGAAAAGGCCTGAACCTGGCTACCTATAACTATATGAACGGAACAGGTTATGATATCGACGTCAATAAATGGTTCAGAAAAACAGTATAGAAGTACGCAAAAAAACAATAAACTTGCTTCGTTTCAAAACAAAAAAAGAACTGACAATGTTATTGTATTAAAGATTTCCGAATTGCTTAAGGCCGGTAATAAAATGCAAATGAACTAAGATTGAATACTGTACAATTGATTTTGAAATAGTTCGGACCTGGATTGAATCAACAAATATTTAAATAAATAATTTTAAACAATTAATATTATGGCAATTAAAAAAGTTTGGGTAGAAGAAGACTGTACTTCCTGTGGAATTTGCGAAAGCTTATGTCCCGAAGTTTTTGTTATTGAGGACATTTCAACTGTTATAGAAGGCGTAAACTATGCCGACTACGAAGATCAGATCAAAGAAGCAGCCGAAAGCTGTCCGGTAGAAGTAATAAAGTTCAGTGAATAAGCTTTTTGTAACTGACACTAATTAGTAACATGCAACGAACGGAGAATTTCTTTCTCCGTTCGTTTATTTCAATGTAATTTATGAAATACTCTATAAAGGTCTTTATAATGCTTGTCTTTGTTGTTGGCGCTTTTGCTGCAACTGCTCAAAACAAATCTGAAAAGCAACCTGAATTTATAGCCATTCAACATGCGAGTTTTGTGATGCGGCAGGGTGGACTCACAATATTTGTGGATCCTACCGGAAAAGCCGAACAATATACGCCCTACGGAACCCCTGACCTTATTCTGATTACACACGAACATAGCGATCATTTTGATAAGCAATTAATCAACAGCCTGAAAGCCGAAAGCACCCTGCTTGTGGCTCCGACAGTAATCACTTCGGCTCTGGGATTCGGACATGTTATGAACAACAACGAAACCTTTGTTTACAAAAAAGTAAAGATCGAAGCCATTCCGATGTACAATACTACGCCCGATCGGCTGAAATACCATAAAAAAGGAGTTGGAAATGGCTATGTACTCACCATCAACGGAAAAAGAACTTATATTGCCGGCGACACAGAAGATATTCCTGAAATGCTGGTGCTTAAAAACATCGATCATGCTTTTGTATGCATGAATCTGCCTTACACGATGAGTGTGGAGCAAGCTGCCCGTGCGGTACTTGCCCTGCAACCTAAAAATGTTTATCCTTACCATTACCGTACGCAGGGCGTCGATCCTAACGAAACAATTGCCACTTTTAAAGCGCTTGTTGCAGCCAATGCTAAAATAAATGTGGTAATGCTGAAATGGTATTAAGTAATTAATAATGAATAATGAATAATTAATAATTAAGAGATTGAAAATAATTCAATTTTGTTTACAGTAAATTATTTCCCGTAGGGAATATATATCAATAGAAAATAGAAATCACCAAAAATCAGTTCCCCGTAGGGGATAAACAAAAATATAACATGAATGTACTACGGACTATTTAAACTTCTGATTCGCATTCATTATTAATTATTCATTATCAATTATTCATTTGGTCACAAGAACGAATTCAAAAAAAACAAAAGCTATATGTCAGCCAAACATGATCATCAGCACGATCACCATCATCATTCGGATGTAAAAAATATAAAAGCGGCCTTTTTTCTCAATTTCGGCTTTACTTTACTCGAAATTGTAGGAGGTATTTACACCAATAGTATTGCCATTCTGTCGGATGCTGTGCATGATTTGGGAGATTCTCTTTCGCTGGGTATGGCCTGGTATTTCCAGAAAGTTTCAAGAAAAGGAAGCGATACCACTTATTCCTACGGCTACAAGCGTTTTTCGTTGCTGGGAGCGGTGATCAATTCTGTAGTGCTTATAGTAGGTAGCGTGATAATATTAACGGCTGCTGTTCCTCGTATTTTCAATCCGCAGGATACGCACGTCGAAGGTATGTTTGTACTGGCCATCATAGGTGTTATTGTAAACGGAGCTGCTGTTTTCAGACTGAAAAAGGGAAATTCAATCAACGAAAGAGTAGTTTCGCTTCATTTACTCGAGGATGTGCTTGGCTGGTTGGCCATTCTTATTGGTTCGGTAGTGATGTATTTCTTCGATGTTCCTGTACTCGATCCCATTATGTCGGTAGCCATTGCTTGTTTTGTGTTGTACAACGTATACAAAAACATCCGTCAGAGCCTTCGTATTATTCTTCAGGGCATTCCTGAGGAAATAGACATGCAAACACTTACGGCTCACCTCGAAAAATTTGAACAAATCGACAGTATTCACGATTTACACGTATGGTCGATTGATGGAAATTACAATGTGCTTACCGTACATGTGGTATTGAAACAAGCTACTACAATGAACGATATGGCGCAACTGAAAGCCGACATTCGGGCCTCGCTCGAAACGGAAGGAATTCAGCACGCCACCATCGAATTCGAAACTGTCACCGAAAGTTGTAACTTCGAGAAATGCTGCTGAACAGCCTGCTGAATCACCGCAGGCATTTCAATTATTTGAAATCAACAATCAACTTAAAGTTCAATTGACGTGAGGTAAGGTAATTAGGCGTAGCAAGTTGCACTCCCGATATATCGGTAACCCAGTAGTACGAATTTACGTTTTTGAAGTCGAGCAGATTGAACACTTCGAGGTTCAGCCATATATTTTTCACATGTTTCAGCCATTGTTTATCCAGCCATTTATCGGTTCCACTCACCAACACACGCGATACGCCTATATCGGCTCTTCGGTAAGCTGATGTACGAAAAGCCGCACGGTAAGCTGCATTGCGTGGTGCACCGAATGGCATTCCATCCGACCAGATAAACTTCAGTTGCATTTTATATTTGGGGTTATTGGGCAGGTAATCCTGAAACATCATTGAGAAAGTATAGCGCTGTTCGTTGGGACGCGGCATCCAGCCCGGATAAACTGTGTTGGAAGCTGTAATGTTTCCGTCCTCATCGTATTCATTCCTTACGTACGCATCGTTCAGAAGGTTTTCTTTGGAGTCCATCAACGAAAAGTTAATCCACGAATCGGTACCGGGCACAAGTTCTCCAAAAAGTTTAAAGTCGATACCGGCCGTATAGGCTTTAGCATCGTTTTCGCCCGAATATCTGATTCTCACATTATTTACTGTGTAGCTCACCACCCTGTCGGCCAATTTAAGATAAGCTTCGGTAGTAAACTTAAAAGGACGACCCCAGGCGCGGAAATAGTTATCGCCCCCCAGCACAAAGTGTACCGAGCGTTGCGATTTTATGTTCTCGTTCAGATCAATTTGCACATTTCCAAGGGCATCACTCACTGTATCGCGTATTTCTTTGTAGAAAGGCGCCTGATAGTAAACACCGGTGGCAAAACGGAAAACAAAATCTTTTTCCCAATGCGGCACATAAGAGATGGAAGCACGCGGACTTACGATCAACTCCTTGTTGAACGACCAGTAATTGGCCCTTACGCCCACGGTGGCAGAAAGAAAACCTGCTTCCGAATTATGCTTGTAGGTATCCTGTATGTAACCGTTGCCCCTGAATGATGGCAAGCTGCTTTTTGCTTTCATATTATAA
This sequence comes from uncultured Paludibacter sp., assembly GCA_964390175.1. Taxonomy (GTDB): domain Bacteria; phylum Bacteroidota; class Bacteroidia; order Bacteroidales; family Paludibacteraceae; genus Paludibacter. The sequence continues at coordinate 19,673 of CAYMHE010000019.1, read as the reverse complement.
AAAAGCCGTACCTGCTTGTCGCTGAAGGGCAAGGAATAGCCTGCTGAGTCACGCCATTCCCATTCACTTATTTTATCCGATATATATTCGTATTGCAAAGTGGTTCCCCATTTGAGCAGGTGATTGTTTTCACTTTTATATTCCCCTGTGTGACCTATGTTGGCCACCGTAGCATTCAGTCGGTTACGGGCATGTTCGTGGTACTTCCCAATGCCGAGTGTTTCTCCTTTTTTTTCGTCGGGATTTTTAGCATCCATTTTCACTTCGCTCAATACATATTCGCCTAATATATCGTAGGTTTCGTTTTCGTTTGTGTAAAAAGCCGAAGCGAGCCAACTCATTTTAAGGCGTGGTTTGGGTGTGTAGTTGAGCGTTAGAGCACCGAAAGCTGTACGGAACAAATCTTTTTCCTGACCTTCGTAAAAAATAGTCATGTTGCGCGCCATTTGGTAAGTACCGAAGGATGTTTCCTGTTTTACAGGTCGGAAGACAAAGGAGTTCTGCGAAAAATTACCCAAAAAATTAAGTTCCCATTTCGGAGCCAGCTTGTAACTCATATAAGTCTGATAATCCAGAAAATCAGGACTATATTCCCCTTTTGTATCGAGCGTGCCGAGCAGATATTCCGAAGTTTTATAGCGCAGGCCGTGCAATTGCGAAAAACGTTTGTTGGCCGAAGCTACATAAGCCGAAGCGCCCAGCAAACTTATGCTCACCGATGCTTCATTTTGTGTAGGTTGTTTGTATTGTATATCAAGCACCGACGACATTTTGTCGCCATACATGGCATCGTATCCTCCGGCCGAAAACGCAAGACTCTTCACCATATCCGGATTTATAAAACTAAGTCCTTCCTGCTGCCCTGCCCTGATCAGCAAAGGACGATACACCTCAATGCCATTGACATACACGATATTTTCATCAAAACTGCCGCCCCTTACATTGTACTGCGAACTCAGTTCGTTGCTCTGACTCACCCCTGCAAAAGTAATGAGCAGGGACTCAATTCCTCCCGCAGCATTAGGCATCAATTTGTATTTCGAAGGGTCGATATAATCGAGCGTAGAAGTCTGACGGCGTTGTGCCACCACATCAATGTCTTTGATTTGTTTTGTAACCGAAGGTAGCTCCACCGAGATCTGTAGCACTTTCTGACCGGGAAATAACTTATGCTTAATAGTTTGATAGCCAAGCAATGAATAAACTATGGTGGCCGAATCTTTTATTTCAGCATTTAATTCGTAATAGCCGTTTTGGTTGGTAACTGTGCCGGTTGTAGTGTTCTCAAAATATACATTTGCCATTTCCACACCCCGGTTATCGGTATCGATCACATACCCGTAAATCCTCACCTTTTGTTGAGCAAAAGAATAGTTTACTGAAAATAAAACACTTATTATTAAAACAACAGACCGGAATTTCATTCGACTTTTTTTGTGGGTATTCATCCGAACATAAACAAATAATTATAGCATTGTTTCAGAAGAAGAAATAACTGTGAATCAAAAACAAACATACTATTTCAATGCTGTTTTTTTATTCTCCACTATTTCCCGGGCCTGTAACTTCTGCTTTCAGTAGGCTGTTTTTTTTGCAGGGTTCCGATTGAATAAATTGATTATACTTCTTCAACTGTTTTTAAACGGAAAAGAAGCTATTTTATTTTAAGAATGCAATTATTTGATTTTTCGTAACTACGAAAAACACAATTTATTTAAGAGTCCTCTCTCTGTCTTCTTTCTAATTCAATGCTCATTATTAATCTGCACTTCCTTCCTGAGTTATATATTCACAATGTTGAGCTATATATGCATTTTTATTGATTTATATATGCATTTTTGGCGGATGATAAAATAATGTTTTTCTATTTGCATGGTTTCTTATACAACCATTCCATTTTAGTTTTGCGCAGGATGTTGCACTCATTGTTTTCAATGCTTGCAATACAGCCTTAACATATCACTGTTGCTTTCGGTATGAAAGTACCTCTTTATCTGTACGAAACCATATTTTTCATAAAAAGCTCTTCCAATAGCGTTTTTTTCGAAAACTTCCACCTCTAATTCAGGATAAAATTCTTTGACAAAATCCACAAGGCTTGTTCCAATTCCTTTGAAGTGGTAATCCGGCAATACAAATAGTCCTCCTATCTCATTTCCCAGCATACTAATAAAACCAACAACAGAATGATTGTCTTCGTACACCCAGGTGGCTGCATTTGGAAGATAAACGTCTCTCAAATCCTTCTTTACTTGTTCTACAAAATCAGTTTTCAGAAATGGATGGGCTAAACCTGATGCCTTGTAGCAGATATTTATGATCTCGTCAATATCTTTTTCCTGTTGCTTTCTGATCATATGTTCTTGTTTTGATGCATTATTCTCATTTTAAAACTTCGTACACATGGCCGCGCCAATGCGTTTTGTAAGCCTGTGTACGAAATTTACTTCCGTTTTTTTGCAGTTGCTTCGATGTACTGAAAAGCTCTTCGTTTTACTTTTCAGTCAATAATAAAGCTGACCCGGGCGAAAATCCTTGCCGGCCACAAAGTCATGTTTATTCTTTTGTGAGTTTTATTAATCTAAAGTTACCATTAAAATCAGCATCAATATCATTAATCATTCTTAATCCTGATTTGCTTAATATTGATTCAAAATTTCTTGTAATATCAGTAAAAATCAGATTTGTCAATAAGTTGGCTACTCTGCGAAGCATACTTGCTTTAGTATACCTGCGTACAAACTTATCAAAAACAACGATGTGTCCACCAGGTTTCAGAAGCCGCTCAGATTCTTTTATACAAGCAATGGGATCGGGAATTACAGCAAGAATCAAGTGTAGAATTATTTTATCAAATGAGTTGTCAGCAAATTCGAGGCGTTGTCCATCCATCACTATCGCCTGAACCCGACGGTTGGAGGTACTGCTGCGTTTTTTTATCCGTTCAATCATAGCGGGCGTAATATCGGTAGCTACAATTTCACAATCATTTGGCAGAAACGCCAGGTCTAATCCTGTCCCTGCACCAACGATAAGCACTTTATCACCCGCTTTAATCTCCAATGCATCGACCGATTTTTTTCTTGACTCTTTGAAGTATCCGGCTATCAAATCATATACAGGTGTAAGAATTGTATATCTTATTTTATTCCAACTATTCGTGTTTATTTTCATATGTTTATATTTAGCCCCCTAACCCCAGCCCCCTAAAGGGGGAATAAGAGAGGACAAAGAATGTTTAGTAAAAATTTTAATCATCTCATTGTGTGTCCTAAATTCATATCAACGACCGACTAAGTATTTAATTCTCAAGAGCTACTTTTTTGTTGCCAGCTTCGACATTCAATCAATTATTTATATCCCTAATGGAGGAAAACACCAGGTTGCTCACAAGCCAGAACTGAGCTCCAAAAGTAGTGAAAATTTACAATTACTCAATTTTCATAGCTGTTCCTGTTTTAATACCAACAAGTCAGGGCTCGAATTTAAGTCGCACTCCTACCCTGAGCTACTCAGAATTAAAACTAAATCAGCTCCTTTTTCTATAGCGTTACTCTATGCAACTCAATAATTGTCGTATTGTATGCCTTGATTGAAATCACAAATGTTTTAATTATAGTAAATTTCACGATTTCTCGTTTAAACAATTAATTATCAATTAAAGTCCCGGTTATTTCAGTTCATTCACCGGGTGACAATTGAAATGGATAAAATAACACTCATAGATCTTAAATAATAAAACAGATATAGCAGCTTCATGCTAACAAAGAAGAACTGACACAAACAAAAGGCTTTAACTTCTAAAACTTTGAGTTGCTCAAAGCGATATTTCTAAATCTTTGAGCTGCAACGCAGCGAATAGAAACAAGCATTTGTCCGATAGGGCAATGCATATAGGGCAATGCATATAGGGCAATGCATTAAAATTAATCCCAAACATAGCGTTCATCATATTGTTGGTCGTGTTCCTCGAGAAACAGACGATATTCCGGTTGAAATTCAATGCCTTGATGATGTTTCATTTGTTGGGAAATATAATTTATTTTGGAGGCTAATGTTTGTTTATCTACAGAAAAACCGGCATAACCATGTTGCCAAAAGAAGTTCATACATTGCTCATCTTCGTGTTTAATCCAACGCGACGAACGCACTTTTACTTCCTCCACCAATTTCATCATGGCTATTTTGCGCGACAAATCGCATAAAATATGTACATGGTCGAAATAACCTCCAATAATGATTGGTGTAGATTCAAACTCATTACAAATCCCGCCCATATAGGCAAACATACGATCGCGGATACCATCATGCAAAAATGGTTGACGGTACTTGGTACTGAACACGATATGAACATAATCGTTGGCAAATGATTGTGGCATGGCTATAGTTCTTTGCGGTGCGTTGCACCTGGTTTATTATATGACTTCTCTAATTATCCAATCCTTTCTAAAACTTTGAGCTGATGCTCTAAAAACAATTTCTTCTAAATCTTTGAGCTGCCGCTCAAATAAATATTTCTAAAACTTTGAGCTGCCGCTCAAAGCGATATTTCTATTCGCTGCGTTGCAGCTTGCTTTGAGCTGCAACGCAGCGAATAGAAACAAGCATTTGTCCGATAGGGCAATGCATATAAGGCAATGCATATATTTTATTGAATAGTTGAACTGTGTAACTGATGAAGCGTTAGTTTGTCAAGCACTCAATACTCAAATCTTCAAATTATGAATTCTCAACGAATCATTTATATTAAAGTCTCTATGGAAGCAACATCATGTATGCTCATTTTGGTATAAGCATTGTGTCGTTCGTTTCTCACCGTATTGATCGCAATTTTCATTTCGCCGGCAGTTTGTTTGAGGGTATATCCCATTAACGCATACAAGACAACATCCTGTTCCCTGTCGGTAAGTTTGTATTTGCTTTTCAGCATTTCAATCGAATTTAGGCTCTTGAACAAACACAGGAAAAAGAACTCGTCATTGGGCTTATAGTCAGGCATTAGGCGTTTTACATTTACAAGCATCAAACAAGGCGTATGCTCTGCACAACAGAAAAACAACCTTTCATTCATCAAATAATAGTAATAATGACCGTCTGTTTCTTTCAGCTTCAGCAAAAAAAAAGCCCTTATCTTCTCCCTTTCCTCTAAAGTGCAATTTCTTAATATTTCGTAGAATTCTTTTTCTTTGTGTATAAAATGAGCCCTGTAATCAGGATGCATCAGCTCAAGTAAGTTATTCCGGTTGATTTGAGTGATGCCCTTATCTACAGTATGCCCCAGCCTGGCAGCCAGGTACGAAGTACAATAAAAGCAATTTAATTCCTTTATTTCGAGCAATAAATTACTTTCGTTGAGTCTTGTTTGTGTTTTTAAAAGCTCATTTTTGATGATAGCCAATCTCTCAAGCAGTTCGGGAGTTATATTATAGCCATTGGCACTAAAAAATTCCTCCGAATGACAGTCAAATTCAATCAATGGATACATAGCACTACGATTTTAGTGTGAAACAAATAAGATTATTTACATAAAACTCAACCCCAAAGATCTTCTGATTTGCAAAACTACAAAGAGTTTCGAAAAAAACAATTCAGAAATCAATTTATTTTATCCAATCGTGTATGTACTAGTACATAAAGACTATTTTACATACCGTATAAATCGCATAAATTTGGCGCGTTGTAAGGAGAACTTCTTTAAGCAGCGGCCTAAGGTACAGTTTTACAATAAATCGCTTGCGTTCCACTGAAAACCACTTCCGGAAAGTTTGAATACCTAAGCGGAATGCTGTTGTACAGTTCAACACTCTCAAAAAACAATATAGTATTACTACAAAAACGAGTAATAACCGTTAAAAAAAAGGTGAATTCCGCAATTTTTCAATATCGTACCTGCGCAGTTTAATATCGTTCTCGTATAGTTCAATATTATTCTGCTACAGAACGTGTCCGTTCTATATACAGTTCAATATTAATTTCGGGCAGTTCAATATTATTTTGAGGTAGTTCAATATTATTTTGTCACAGAACGTGTCCGTCTTATAAGCAGTTCAATATTGTTTTCCTGAGAAACGAATCAATACTGTAGCAGTTCAATATTGATTTTTGACAGTACAAACACAAAAAACGAAGGAATTGACAAACAAAAAGCAGTTGAAAACAAGCTATTCAAACAAATTACACAACTAATAATCAACAATATAAAGCACATGATCAGTAACAAAGCTCCTATTGGAGGAGTGAACAGCAAAACATACAGAACAACAAGGCATACAAATAATTAACCCGTAATAACATCCAATTAAAATTAATTCAAATGAATACACAAAAATGAGTAAAGCAAAAGTATGCGTTGACTTTTCGAAGCACAATTATCCCGACAAGACATTGAATGTGAAAAGCACAACCATTACCGAAGATTTAACAAATAATCCAAATTTTCCTACCCTTGCAGATAAAGTAGCACTACTGAAGAGCAAGAATGAACTATTCGGAGAATTGTTGGCAAAAGTTGAAAATGGCAATAAACAGATGACCGCCGAAAAAAATCAGGCACGTGTCGATCTGGAAGAGATTTTGAGAAGTATAGCACTAAATGTACAGGACATTAGTCAGGGCGACGAAGTAAAGATTCTCAGCACGGGTTTCGATATTAATCGTAAAGCTGCTCCGGTAGGTGTTTTAGGACAGGTAGTCAATGTACAAGTAAACCAGAGTAAAATTTCAGGAAGTTTAGACCTGTCATGGGATGTATTGGAACATGCTAAAAGTTATATCGTAAGATATGCAAAATATCCCGTTGGCGCAGAAAATTTGTATCAGTATGCAACCGGAACAAAACATAAACTTACAATTGATAATCTGGAAAAAGCAACCAAATACATAATTCAGGTAGCCGGCGTAGGCGCAGCTCCCGAACGCGTATGGAGTGTAGAAGTAGTGAGCTGCTTTGTTTCCTAAGCGTTATAATATAGTAATTCCAGGCTGCAAAGCTAAGGAATTAAACACAAGTAAACACATGGAGGTTATATACGGAAAAACCGCTCTCTGTTGTCATCAACAGGAGCGGTTTTTGAATATTATAAATTCTATGAAACTTTGAGAGGGTGCTTAAAGCAATGATTTTAAAACTTTGAGATGGTGCTCAAAACAATTTCTCTAAAACTTTGAGCTTCCACTCAAAGCAATATTTCTATTCGCTGCGTTGCAGCTATCAATAAGCTCCGAAGGAGAGAAAAGAAATGAGCATTTGTCCGATAGGGCAATTCCAAATTACATTTTCAAAAAAGATTCAATACGGTAATACACGCTAAAAAACAATGGATGTAGTTTCAATAAAGTATAAATCCTTTTATGACGGGGATACACGCTTACAGCCTTAAAGCTCTCCCAATTGATGAGTCGTTTCAATTCATTGTCATTCTTGCCATATACCTTTTTCTCCTGAGGCATAAAGCCTTTAAAGTATTCTCCGGCTATCTCTCTGTAAAGTTGGCTTTTGTCCAACTCTCGGATAGGAATAAAAAAATCGGATAGTTTATTGGCAACAGTAATCATATCGAAGAGCCGTTGCACATTAGTGGTTTGCGTTATACTCCCCTGCCTGATTCGATAAACATACAAAATATCGGGAATAACTTTCACGCTCTTTGCGTAATAACAAGCTAAGGGCGTAAACAGATTATCTTCGTGATAAATACCTTCTTCGAAAAACAAACTGTTTTTCAAGAGATATTCTCTCCGGTACAATCGTAATACCGTACATACAAAATGGAACTTACGGCTTACTAATGCGTATTTATTATAGTATTCCCAGCCTGTTATATTAACTTCCTCTATCCCACTATCCGGTGTTTCGGTCCTTCCATCTTCAAAATACCTGCGACCATTGAAACACAGTAAATCTTCCCCATTTTGCTTATCGGCAAGTATTTTTAAAGTATCCGTTTCTATCCAGTCATCACTATCCAGGAAAAAGATATAATTACCTTTAGCTACCTGTATACCAGCATTGCGTGCGCCACTTAGTCCTTTATTGAGTTGAGAGATAATTATAATCTGATGATATTTCTGTTGATATTCTTCGAGTATAGCTAGGCTTCCGTCAGTTGATCCATCGTTTACACATATTACCTCATAATTGGGATATGTTTGATTTAGTACAGAATCTAAACATTTCTGCAAATAGTTCTCAACGTTGTAAACTGGTATAATTATCGAAAACATATAATTTATTTTACAAGTGTTGCATACTTAGCTTCTATTTTACTCCATAAAAACACAAGAATATTTTCGACAGGTCTGATAATTTTTTGAAACATTTTATCAAATAAAATACAAACAAGCAATAGTAGCATTGCAAATAAAATTAAAAAAAAATACTTCAATACCAGATAGTCGGATATAATCGGATAATTATAAATCTTCTTTAGAAGTTCATACAAATAAACCCGTAAATAACTATTTTCATGTATCAAATACACCGATAATACCGAACCGGCCAACCAATTAATCCACTTACTACTCATATTGAACGTTAGAAAAATACAAAAGAAAAGTATTGATGTAATAAGTATAATCGGATGATTGTATGCCCAGGAAAGAACTGTCAGACCATTCTCTTTCAACACAAATGTATTAAATAATATCAAACAACCAAAGATAATAGATAGAAACAAATAGCCCCAAATAAGCATTCTCCTTGATTTAATAAGATCTTGAATAGAAACATACATCTTAATATAACTTCCTATCATATATAAGAATATAAAATTCATCACATTATAACCATCTGAATTTATAGGATTGTGCCAAAAAAAGCCAAAATAAACATTCAGAAAAGTCAATAAAAAAATCACAATTAAATGTTCATTCTTATTCATATTTTCTATTGACCGATTCAAAACAGGACTAAACAAACACAAAAAAAAGTAGCTTTGTATAAACCAGAAATCTTGAGTATTACTGATTACAAATAAGCTCTGAAATAAAAATGTTTTGCCTATTGATTGACCAGAAAAATGCAAATGCATAAAATAGAAAAGTGCTCCATAAGAAGCACATATCACATAAAGATGAATTAATTTCTTTGATTTCAACTTGATTGAGAAAAAACCGGAAATTAAGACAAAAGCATTTACAGCTACATACAGGAAGCTATCCAATACTGTACTTATGATCGTATATTTCGAAAAACTAATCATTTGATCGTAACCTGCTACCTGATGCAATGCATGAGTCAACAAATGATGTATTACAATATAATACATGCATACTAATCTGAGAAGTTCGAGATTAGATTCCCGTACAGACTTCTTCTTATCTACAGTATGATTTGGCAAAAATATACTCATAATCAATGTATTATGTTTTTCTATTGAGATCTATTGAATCTATCTTCTTTTCTCAATTATATAAGCTAATTTTTCTTGTAATCCATTAAACATTTCAATTACTCTCTCCTCTGCTTGTGGTAGTAGTCGAGGGTGTTCAATAAATTGTTTAAAATAAACTCGATCTGTGTGTAGCTTCATAATTTTCTCAAAAGTCTCATTATTATCCCCCCTCTGATTCCAAAATAAGATCGCTTCTTGATTTAAAATTTTAGACTCAGGGTTATTATTTGAACCCCAATATATTGGAATACAACCCGCCTCTATAGCCTGAAATATTTTTTCTGTTACATAACCGGATGAATTCGAATTCTCCGGACAAATATTAAATTTATACTGTCGTATAAAATCATATTTGTTATTGGAATACAAAACATTTAGATCATCTGTATTCTTTCTGAATCTCCCTCCTGAACTAATGGTATCAATGGTAGACAGATTATCAATTATTTCCCCACGGATACCGTTCCAGTCGTGACTAGCCACTAATGAACAAAATCCCGAGCGATTGTCACGAAGAGGAAATCTCAACTCATTAACTTTTAATTTTATATCGTCTTCATTTGATTCTGGACTGAAAGTGTACAACAACCACAACGGAAAACGTATCGATTTTTCAGCCAATGTAGTGTCAAAATCAATATACAAATCAAATTTATTTGTTTTACAAAGCGATCTAAATTCAGCAAAACGTTCAGTGAGCATATTCTCCCCTGAGAAAAAAATATTTACACCCTTATGAAGTTTCTTCAAATTATTGGGAGAACCCAACACTGAATAAAAATTGATCCTACCCTTATTGTTCTTCAACAGTCCATGATGTTCCATGAATCTGCTAAACCAAATATCTTTGGCCAATTGATCTCTCCAAAAATTATAATAGTGAATAGGATAAAATCCATTCATCTTGTAGTTTTCAATAGCCTCTTTAGCTCTTATATACGTATCTTTCATTTTATCATCGCATAAAATAGGAACTCTAATAATTTAGTCAAAAACAGCTATCTTTTTCCGGCTATACATTTTACTAGCAGTTTTGTTCTAAACTTAATGGGTAATTTAAAAAAAGTTTTGGATGAAAATAAGCGAAATAATTTTGGCAATGAATACCCATTTGCAAACCAATATTCATTTACATAATTGGAAAGCTTAATACTAAGGTGTTTCTTTAAATATGCTTTCAGCACTAGCGGCAATATAAGCAATTGTTTTTTATTACTTAGATCCAACAAATCAATGATTTTAGACTGTCGATCAAAATCAGATAATTTTTCAATTGGACCTCCAACAAAATCAGTAATAAATTGATTTGTCAGAGATTCATCAACTGCTGGGAAAAGTGATTTAAAATAATAGGTTCTCACTCTCACCGTCATTTGAGCCTGATTAGTCATTACTTCCGAAACCTGCGTAGAATGCATTCTGTATCTAAAAAGAATTTCCTGAATATTATACATTTTCAGGCCCTTCAACATACATTCTGTCCAGAACCGATAGTCCTCGGCCGGGAAATACTCTTGCTCATAGCATAGTCCTACTTTTTGTATAGCCTCCCTGCGAAACAACGGAATAATCATACAACAACCAAACAATAGTCCTATCTTGATGTTTTCATTTTTCTCAGGATACATCACTTTGTAATTTTTGTATCCAAAAAATTCGTATCCAGCTCCACAAATATCAATATCCGGATGACTCTCTAAAAATTGAAACTGTTTTTCAAGTCTGTCCAACGCACTTATATCGTCTCCGTCCATGCGTGCAATATACTTTCCCCGCGCCAGCTCCAAACCTTTGTTTAAGGTATTGGCTAATCCCAGATTCTTTTCATTTTCAACAAAACGGATACGTTCATCTTTTATTTTCAATACTTCATCCCTTGTACTGTCTTTAGACCCATCGTTAACGATTAAAAGTTCAAAGTCAGTATAGGTCTGATTTAAAATGCTCTCCATAGCTTCCTTTACATACAAAGAAACGTTATAAACAGGCATTAGCACTGTTATTTGTGGACTCTTTTTCATTTTTCTATATTTAGGGCTCTAACAACCAGGAACGTTTTAAAAAATAGAGTTGTTGAAATTTACGCTGCATACCTCCATCTATCCGGACAGCCGATAGGTATCCGGCATTCTTTACAGCTTTAGCCACTTTCTTATTCATATCTCCATAAGGATAAGCAAAATGGTTTACCACCACTCCTGTTTGTTCTTCAATTCTCTTTTTTGATTCAGTCAATTCGTAGTTCAAAACATCATCTGTCAACAAAATCAACGAGGAATGAGTGACGCCATGAGATGCAATGGTGCAAAGTGGATTATTTTGCAATAGTCTGACTTCTTCCCAGTTCAACATTTGCGGTTGTTCATATATTCCGGTCTGATACCTCTCATCGAGGTATTGATAAAATAATTGTTTCGATACCCTTGCGTGTTTTTGTAATTCCCTTTTTAGAAGGAGAAAGACCTCGTTTTTCTCGTCAGGAGTTCTGCAAAGATTAGTCGTACCATTACTTAAACTTACCTTTTCATTCCGTTGAATGATAGCTTCCAACACATACCACCACAAAAACGACTTTTGATCAATAAAGTCGGTGGTTATATAAACAGCGAAAGGAATTTGATATTTCTCAAAAACAGGCAAAGCTACGCTTAGATTATCGCGATACCCATCGTCAAAAGTGAAACAAACATATGGCTTATGAGAATAAGTCTTTTGTTTTTCAAGCACCTTGTCTAAACTTACAAATTCGTACCCTTCATTTTTATACTTTAAAATGGTAGCCTCCAAAAAACAGGGAGTAATTTCAAGTAAGCGGTTATCATTGATTACACTTCGTTCAGGCACTACACGATGAAGCATTAAAACAGTACCTGTAAAAGGATTTATCCAATTATAGAATTGACCGAAGGCTTTCAACCTTTTTATAATTTTCAACTGCTTCATTTATAAACTTTGTGTTTCATCAATTGTATAATGACATCGGTTCTTTCTTCGACCCCTTGTCTGTTCAAATGGTAAACTGTATTAAAGAACAAGGAATCCGGAAATACAAAACTTACAGGTTTAATGGCAAACGGTGTCTGTTGTTGTTTCAAACGTATTTCTATCTTATCTATTACATTTGCATAACTAATAGAAGAGGAATGCATAAAAGCAGGTGGAATAACTATAAGGCTTGCCCCTATGGAGCGAAGTGAATGATCAAAATTACGAATTAAACCCAATGTAGATGAGGAGATATTCTCATTTATGACTGCTTCTGCCATTTGATGAATGGGTTGGTTGGGATAGTTCCAGTGCATCACTTCATCACCATACTTATTAAATGAATTTCGTTTGTAATTTTTCTCGAATTCATTATTTACATCTTCATCCATTACATCCATCTGCTTCCTCATCAGTTTTGACACAGAGTATTCCACCGTGAGCGGAATTAAATGAATGGCTTGTGAGAAAGTAATATATTGTAAGTCTTTTCTGTTCACGTCAAAAAGCAAGGCTACCAATACTTTCTCCCCATCAAGTAAATTATTACTGAAAAAATGATGGTACTCAGGAGATAAAACGACAATGTCACCTTTTTTAATCGACGATTTGACTTCATTCAACATAAATTTCAGACCCAAGCCCGCATGAAGTCCCATGTTTACAACCGGTATATGTAAAGAATCTTGCAACCGTCTAGTATCCAATCCAAAACCTAAATTGGAACCACCCACAAACACAATTTTTGGGGAAGGCAACGAATCTAATCGATGATGTTTATCAATATTGGCATAAAGAGAATTATTGATTAACTTCTTGTTGGGAATCAGAAACAGGGAAAGCAGTATAATTACGACCATTATACTTATAAAAAATAGACTTTTTAATATAAGTTTTTTCATTCTACATTTCGGCTAAAACTGAAAATAAATAAAAGTTTCTGATTTCCCTCCAAACTGGATAATACTTATTATCAGAACAATATATACTCCCCATCTCAATGGTTGAAATCGTAGAACTGATTCAAATTGAGCCAACCCATGTTTTCTTTCACGTTGAATCCATTCAACGAGTAATAAAACCAGAATATAAATACTAAGTGTCGAAATTTTATGAGTAGGCACAGTAAATAATGAGCTTGAGAATAACGAAGCAATGTATCCAAATGCATCACTTAAAGATGCTGCTCGGAAAAATATCCAACCCAGAACCACCAACAGAAAAGTACTCAACATTTGCACCGACTCTTTAATTGAAGGTAAGAACCTACCTTGTGCTACAGTATTTGTATGTAACCTATTACGACCAAAAATTAGTAAAGGCATAAATAGAACTGCATGAAATGCACCCCAAAAAATAAAAGTCCAGTTAGCCCCATGCCAAAACCCGCTGACTAAAAAAATGATAAATGTATTACGGATAGACATCCATTTGCTTCCTCTGCTACCTCCCAAGGGGATATAGATATAATCACGAAACCAGGTGGTAAGTGATATATGCCAACGACGCCAAAATTCTGCTATATCGCGCGAAAAATAGGGAAAGCCGAAATTGCGTAACAATTCTATTCCCAAAAGACGAGCAGTACCCAATGCAATATCAGAATATCCTGAGAAATCACCGTAAATCTGAAAAGCAAACAAGATAGCGCCTAATAACAAATTACTTGCGCTCTGAGTATGGTAATCCGAAAAAATGGGATTCACAATTGATGCACAGTTATCGGCAATAACAATTTTCTTGAACAACCCCCAAAGTATCTGGCGTAAACCATCCACCGATTTACTGTAATCAAATTCCCGTTTACAGGTGATTTGCGGCAGCAGATGTGTAGCGCGTTCAATTGGTCCGGCAACCAATAATGGAAAGAAACTTACAAACACCGAATAATGAATAAAATTCCGTTCGGGCTTTATCCGGTCATTATAAATATCAATAACATACGAAAGGCCATGAAATGTATAAAAAGAAATTCCTACAGGCAGAATTACCTGCAAGGTGGCAAAATTGGCTTTTAATCCAAAAGATGATAATAAATCGGCAAAAGAATCAATAAAGAAATTGTAGTATTTAAATACACCCAAAAACCCAAGATTAATGCATACACTCAACCAAAACCACACTCGTTTTTTCCGTTTGTCGGTTGCATCGGACATCATTAATCCGGTAAAATAATCCAACCCGGTTGAGAATATCAACAACAATAAAAAGTGCCAGTTCCAGCAACCGTAAAAATAGTAGCTTGCAATCAATAACAAGATATTTTGCAGTTGATATTTCTTACCACAAGCAAACCAATAGAGGATAAAAACTATTGGAAAAAAGATGGCGAACTCAATGGAACTAAATAACATATTAAATTTATTAGGGCTACATATCGGTATGCCTGTTGTTTGAGAAAAAAACTACGAATTAAATCTATTTATTATCAACAAGCTGATTCTTAATTTGCTTGAGTCGCATATATATTTTCAGCAAATGCCATTTGTCTAATACTATCAGGAATTCTTGTTTTTTAGTCTTTCCGCCCCAACTTGCAGCATTGTGATGATATGAAACACTATATTCCGAATTCACACAAAGTTTATGACCAAAAATACCTGTAGGATAAATAACCATATTATTAGTCAGTAGTTGCTTTTCATCCCTATATCTGAATCCGTATTGTGTCGCAAATTTCGCCACTAGTCTGTCATTATTTACATATTTCCTGTATTCCCGAACATATTGGGCATCCGCATCAATATTCGTATAGTAATCCAGACATTCTTTAATTAGTGCATTGCCCGGGGCACAACCAATGGTGGAAGTCAGCATTTCTAAATGAGGTATTTCTGTTCCCGCAACTAAAGGATATCCTTCCGAATCGAGTAAAGGTAGCCCTTCAGCATAAAATTCAGGATACATTTCAATAGCTGAAAAAAAATCGGCATCCATAAACTCATCGAAACGCTTAAATAATTCTACATCGGTATCTAAGTAGATACCTCCGTATTTATTTAGCGCATAATAGCGACATACATCAGAAACCGGAGAATAAATTTTTTCCTGAAGCGACCACTTAGAAAACAAACATAAATCAGCATCAAAATTAGACTCATCCCACCGCATTATCTGATAATCCGGCATCAACTTCTTCCATGATTTGATGCAATCAATCTGCGACTTTGGCATTAACCCTTTTCCAAACCAACAATAATGTATAATTTTTGGTATCATCTGCAAACGTTTATTTTTTAATAAAAAATTTCAAAGGAGCTAAAATAAACTTTCCAGTTTTATAGGCTTTAGAATTTCGAACCTTTTTAGCATCATAAGCTATCCCGTACAAGTTATTTAATCTATCCATTACATACTCAGGAATATTCTCTAATCCCCTGTGAATTGGGAAATGATTTTTCCATTTTTCAAAAAACACCTTCTCACTGTCATAAAAAGAGTTTAAACTCCTCTTACTATAACTATTCGACCAGAAATGCTCTATCAAAATATCATTACATATACAAACCCTGAATCCCTCATTCAAAATCTGCATACAGATATCCATGTCATAATAATGAAAACCATTATAAATTTTATCGTCAAACTTGATTAAGTCTGTATCAAACAATTCTTTTCGAATAAAAAGACAAAAACCATCACACGCCACTACATCCAATATGCTTTTGCCTTTGAAAAAATCCAATTTAAAACACTCAATTATTTGCCCATTATCGTTAGTCAGATTATGTTCAGATATAAATGGAGAACTAGTCCAATAGGTAGGCACTTTGGGTAAAAAATGAGTACCGGCCATCCCGATCAACCCGATAGTCGTATCCTCAAAATGTTTTATGATATTCCATCCCCAATTTTCTGTACGGAATAAAATATCTTCATGCGCAAAACATAAGTAAGGATATTTAGCACGACGAACACCTTCATTATAAGCCGAAAAGATGGAATGCTTGTTGGATGAATTATCAATAACAATCAGCTCATATTCTACAGCAATAGTATTCTGGATATTTTCTTTCAGATTTTGGGGAATATCAGAATGTCGGGAACAAATTACTACAGATATCATATGTCAGTTATTTGTATTAGAGTTATTAGGTTTAAGCAGTAATCATTTAAGTTTTCTTTTAAAGTCCCTATATATTACTAATGCTTTTTCCATATACTTATGTCCATGCGATTGCATTATTCTGCGGTAGTCAGCTTTTAAATTCAAATACTCTTTATGCTCATTTATTCGCAACTTAAGTAGACCATCTATAAAATCAATATATTCGTCAATATTTGTTGACGTTTTCTTATTAAGCACTTCGTCAATCTGTTCTAAATAAGTATATCCATTTTTTTTATCTGGTTCTAAATGGCAACCCTCGCCCCATTCGTTCCATGCATTAATAAATAAAAATTGACTATCATTATTGAAAATATTTTCTGTATATCTACAAGCCCTAAAAAAGAGCATTTTAAATTGCAGAGCTGTATTATTCACATAAATATAAGCATTAGCACTTCTTCGAGCCGAATTATCCCATCCTGGACTAACACATCGAAACCATGGGTAAGGTTTTTCCTGACTTAAAGCCATATTTACAACTACATCTTCATTGTCAATGACATAGTTTAATGTATTACTATCACCAATTGTTTTAGATTCGACAGCTCTGGACTCTGGAGCAAATTCCATACTAGCATCAAATCCTATGTCTGCTGGATTTATATCTGTTTTGAAATTTTCTACACGTATTAAATACAAATCATTAAAACCATATTTCTTTACCTCTTCTCTCCAAATCCGAACAGTTTCATTAATATCTGGTAATAATTCCGTACGATAAACTATAAAAACAGGTTTACCATCAATAGTAATATAGCGTTTATCACTAAAAACATTTTCGCACAAAAAACGGATATGATTCAGGTCATCTTCATGTGTATAATTTTGATCAATGATTATCTCATTATCTTGTCCATCCCATCGCTTGGTCCAATTTTCATTAGCCCATATATACAAAAAAGGAAAATCGGGGCTGCCGGTTTTCAACATATTATCTAATGGTGTCTCTAACAGTCTTCTCCCATTAAACCAATAATGATAAAATGCAAAACCATAAATGCCGTATTCTTTAGCCATTGCTGCCTGCCGAACCATTACTTCAGGGTCGCGAAGGTCGTAGTACCCTACATCTTCGTGCGGTACATGCGGCTGATAATGACCTTCGAAAAGAGGTTTTGCTTTCTTTACATTGGTCCACTCAGTAAATCCTTCGCCCCAGGCTTTGTCGTTTTCGGGGATGGGATGATATTGAGGGAGATATATGGCTATAGGTTTAATCATAAATTGTTTGTTTTAATAAGAGCACTTCTGACAGCTTCTAAATAACTTTTCCCATTTGCTTTATCGGGTTCAAGATGGTTTCCTTCAGCCCATTCATTCCAAGCGTTTATAAAAAATAAATTTTCTTCCTCGTTATTCATTTCCATACTTTCAAATTTTCTGATCTCACGAATCATATATTCTTCAAAAATTTCCGGAGAACTATTACAAAGTACAATTCCATTTTTTCCTCTCCTCGAAGTATTATCCCAGTTAACTAACGAACTGGGAAAATAATGATAATCAAACTTCCGTTTGAACATTAATTCTTTAGCTTGTTTGTAATCGTAAAGTTTGAATTGTGAATTAAAAACACCAAATAAAAGATTATTTCTGAATTTTCTAAATGATTTTCTATCATCATTAAAATATGGTAAAACCCCTAACTGGGGCTCAAAATTCAATATGGCATCAAAACCTAATTCTCTGATGTCATATGTACCAATATGAGAATTAGAAGCAATAAAATAAGGTCTTTCTACCCCTTTTCTATCACATTCCTGATTAAATACACTTAAAGTTTTTTTAATATCAGGTAAATCCAGAGGACGATAAATTACAAATACAGGTCTTTGGTTAATTTTAATGTATCTCGAATCCTTGAATACGTCAATCAGCCAGTTAATATGCAAAAGATCATCTTCATCAGAATAGGTTTGCTTCATGATTATATCTCTTTCTTCTCCCAACCAGCGTCTACTCCAGGTTTCGTTTGCCCAGAATAACATAAAAGGTAAATCTTCTTTCGAATTTTTCAACTTCCGATCCAATGGTTCATGAAGAATTCGCTTTCCATTAAACCAATAATGATAGTAGCAAAATCCCTTAATACCAAATTCTTTGGCTAAAACTTCCTGCTGCATACGGGTTTCTTCTAATCGCAAATCATAAAAACCCAAATCAGCCGGTAGCTGAGGCTGGTAATGCCCTTTGAATAAAGGTCTGGCTTTAGTCACATTAGTCCACTCTGTAAATCCTTCGCCCCAGGCTTTGTCGTTTTCGGGGATGGGGTGAAATTGGGGAAGGTATATTGCAATTGGCTTGATCATATATATTTTTTTAGTTCCTTTAGTTGAATTAGTTTAGTTAAAATCATTAATCCAGGATACTTTATGAAAAGGTTTATCGTAAATTTTTTCTTTGAAATAGTTCGTTGATCTAAACCTTTATGTTGTACAATTGAATTATTTACTCCAACCTGTTGTTCTGAATGTATTCTATATTTTATTGTAGACTCATCCAAAAAGCTTAAACCATCTATGGCCGCAGCATGCAAGGCTAACCATGCATCATGATAATAACTGTAAGGGACAGATATTGGTAATGCCTTTCTCAATAAGTCTCTTGAAAACATCACTGTGGCTCCTGTAACATAATTCTCATTATAAACGAGAGATTTAAAGGAATTTCGATAGTATAACCAGTTTCTTTGTTTATTTGAATTGAACTTCCACATATTCCACAATTTAACGTCTAATAAATTCCCATTTTCATCAATCAAATCTGCATTTGTGAAAAGCAACTTTGTCTTTGGAAATTTCTCAACATACTCCATCATCGTTTCTACCTTTCTCTCATGCCATATATCATCCTGATCGGAAAGAAAAATCCAATCTCCAGAAGTTAAGCTTATCGCCTTTTCAAAATTTTTTATTGTTTTTAATTGAATGTCATTTCGAACTAAAAAAACATCTAGTTTGTCCTCAGGTTTTTTCTTAAAGGATTCTAAAATTGAAAATGTATTATCGGTTGAACAGTCATCACATATCACAATTTCATCTGGAAGTATAGTCTGGTTTAGAATACTGTCTAATTGTTCTTTTATATATTTTTAACCGATATATGTGCAAAGAGCAACAGAAATTCTCATATTTTAAATTACTTTTTTAGTTTACGAGCTTCTCTTTTAGATGTCAATAAAAAAT
>CAYMHE010000018.1:35297-37914 GCA_964390175.1 uncultured Paludibacter sp. | reverse complement strand
TGAACCCGTTGCAAATCATCGCTCTATGGCCATCGATATTACGCTGGGCCGACTGCAAATGCCGGGCGGTCGACCCGATAGTTTGACGATTGAAAGTCCGGTGTCCGAAACCCAAAGTGGTACACGTGTAAGTTTGGCTATTCCTTTTAAAACATATAGTTAATGAAGATTCTGATTGTCGACGACGAAGCGCCTGCACGTGAAATGAGCCGGAGCCTGTTGCAAAAATATTTTCCTGAAACCTCTGTTTGTGCCGAAGCTGTGTCGGTCGAACAGGCTTATCAGGCTGTTTTGCTGCACAATCCCGATTTGGTATTGCTCGATGTGGATATGCCCGATGGAACTGCTTTTGATTTTTTGCGAAAGCTCACTTCAGTAAATTTCAGTATTATTTTTATTACTGCGTACGAAAAATATGCCCTGCAGGCAATAAAATTCAGCGCCCTCGATTATTTACTGAAACCATTTTCGGAAGGTGAATTTGTTGATGCAATACGAAAAGCACAACGTAAGGAGAACGCAACTGAATCCGGTTTAAAGTTTAATGCCTTGCTTCATAACTTTCAAACCAACCGGCAAACCTCTAAAATTGT
Organism: uncultured Paludibacter sp.; assembly: GCA_964390175.1. Lineage (GTDB taxonomy): Bacteria > Bacteroidota > Bacteroidia > Bacteroidales > Paludibacteraceae > Paludibacter. Next base: position 37,321 of record CAYMHE010000018.1, on the reverse strand, counting down.
ATTGCGTACAGCCGATTCTATTCACGTTATTCAGCTCGACAATATTATCCGTCTGCAAGCCGATGGAGCATACACCACCTTTTATATTTCGGGTCGAAAACCGGTAGTTGTTTCAAAAAACCTCAAAGAATACGATACTTTGCTCGAAAATAACGGTTTTATCCGAACACATCAGTCCCATTTAGTAAATACCAAATATATTGAATGTTACCATAAAATTGACGGCGGTTCATTGGGGCTAACAGATAAAACACAAGTCCCTGTAGCGACACGTTTTAAGGATAGAGTCATTCAGAATTTAGAAAAAATATAGCATATTGCTCTGTATTTATTCAAAAGCAATACAGTTTTCGACAGCACTTATAAAAATTTCCAAAGCACATTTAAAGCAGACGCTGGCTTATATAAAAGTCAGCGTCTGCTTTGTTTTGTTCCATCTATTTTTGTTGATGAAAAAAAGTTGGTCTATGAACATCAATAAAATCATATCCATAAATACAAAGACGAATCAATTGGTTTACGAAACAGCTGATAATATAATCACAAAGTTGAATGAATCGGTTGTTCGGGCGGAGTTGGAAACTAAAAGCAAATTGGTGCTGTATGGCAATGAACAAGAGTTGGAGTTAATCAACCCGGACAGAAAAACCATTCAACTCCTTTTAGATTCCGGCTTTTTGCAGGTTCATAAAAAGCATCTGATCAATACCGAATACATAATCCGTATACGAATTGAAGAACATCAAATAGAATTGCTTAATGGTATAACAATACCTTATACAGTCGACTACAGGAAGAATATTGAAAGTTTTCTGAAATCAATCACAACAATCAACCACTAAAATTTATAATATGAGATCGAAATTACACATTATCGTAATAGGCTTATTTATTGCTATAGCGGGAGCTCACAGTCAAATTAGCCTAAACAAAGTATTGAAAAATGTAAAAAAGAATGCTGAGAAACAAATTGAACAACGCATTGAGCGCAAAGCAGATAAAGCTGTGGACAAAACCCTGGATAAGGCAGAAGAAAGCATTGACAATACAGTGAAAAATGTTGGCAAAAAAAAGGATGAAGATAAAGAAACGAAAGACAAAAATATACCCGCCGAAAATGAACAGGAAAAACAAGAAACACCTACTGTTGAAAAAGCATCTCCCGTATTAACATGGAATAAATATGATTTTGTACCCGGAACTGAAATTATTTTTGAAGATGATTTTTCGTCAGAACAAAATGGCGAATTTCCATCGCGCTGGGATATGACTGCAGGTACTATTGAAGTGGTAAACTGGGGTGGCGAAAATGTAGTTTGGTTTAAAAATACAAATGCAAATAGCCCGAATGCAATTTTGCCTTTACTTAAAAACCGCACCGAAGATTACTTGCCCGAACAATTTACGGTCGAAATGGATGTGTATTTTCATAAAGATTATAATCTGAATCGTACCTATTACTTGTTTTTTTACGACAAGAAGAATCAAATGAAAATAATGCAACCATCGAAACCTATCCGAATCGATTACAATGCTGTAACTTATGATTTGATTGGTGACACATATCCGGGACATAACAAATTGAAACCAAACGAAGGATGGCGACATGTGGCGATTTCGTTTAACAAACGAGCATTGAAAGGGTATCTTGACGATACTCGATTATTGAACATCCCCAATCTGGAAATTAATCCAACAGGAATTATGATTTCGGCTCATAATACATCAGGGACAGGAAAACCATTTATCAAAAATGTACGCATTGCCAAAGGTGCAGTGCCACTCTACGACAAGTTTCTGACTAATGGTAAATTCGTTACCACCGGTATCAAATTCGATGTAGCCAAAGCTAGCATTAAGCCCGAAAGTATGGGGACCATTAACTATGTGGTAAAAATGATGACCGACCATCCGGAGCTCAATTTCAGCGTTGAAGGTCATACCGATAGCGATGGCGAGTCGGCTTCCAATCAGAAACTATCCGAAGCACGCGCAAAAGCAGTAACTGAAACGATGATAAATGC
>CAYMHE010000018.1:13224-35197 GCA_964390175.1 uncultured Paludibacter sp. | reverse complement strand
ATCAGAAACTATCCGAAGCACGCGCAAAAGCAGTAACTGAAACGATGATAAATGCAGGCATCAGCGCTGATCGATTGTCAAGCAAAGGATATGGCGAAACTAAACCAATGACCAGCAATGATACGCCCGAAGGCAAAGCGCAAAACAGAAGAGTAGAATTTGTGAAATTTTAAAAAAATAAAAATATGAAAGCATTATTAATGGGTTTGTTATTTGTCATTTTATCAATGACAGCTATGGCACAGCAGCAAGGAAAGTACTTTTTTGTAAAATCGGGTCATATTGAATATACACTTGGTGGCAATACTTCCGGAACAAAATCGGTTTGGTTCGATAATTACGGCATGCTGATGTACACGATTACCGAAAGTACAACTACCGTAAAAATGCTGGGAATCAAATCGACAACTTCGACAAAGGAACTCGAAATCAGAAAAGGGAGTACAATTTGGAAAGCTGACTTATTGCAAAAAACTGGTTCGAAAATGAGTATCGAAGCACAAACTGAAGTAGGCGAAAAACTTACAAAAGGTAAAACAGATGCTCAACTCCACGAAATGGAACGAAAAGTAATTACCGATATGGGAGCTAAAATTGAAGGTTATGAAACCTTTTTGGGGAAGAACTGCCTCAAATTTAAATGGGGAACAACAAAATTCCTCCAATACAAAGGCATTCCGCTAAAATCACAGGTTTCGACTTTGGGAGTAAACTACACCGAAACAGCAACAAGCTTTGAAACCAATGTTATAGTACCCACCACCAAGTTTGAAATTCCAACCGGTGTGAAATTCGAAGATATGGGTGAAATGATGGATATGCTACAAAATGGAACAAATTAATCACATTAATAAATTATTAAAATGAAAAAAATTACTCTATTCGTATTGTTGCTGACTATTATTCAAATAGCTAAAGCACAAACAGTTCTAAAACCTGGCGATATAGCTATCGTTCAGGTGAATTACACTTTCAATTCGTTCGATTTTGTGTGTTATGTGGATATCGAGGCCGGTACCGAGATTTGGTTTACCGATTATGCTTTCAGCAATACGTTAACAGATTTCGACAAAACGACCACATACGATGGTATATACAAATTTACAGCTGCTCAAGCAATTCAGGCAGGTACAGTTATACAGTACCGCAATTCTTCCAATGTAAATTCCCAATTCACAGCCGTTGCTGGTAGCAGTTCACTGAGTTTAATGTCTTACAAAAATCGATTTTTGTCTGGAGAGAATTTAATTGTTTATCAGCAAAATAGTTCATTGGTAACTTATCTTTTTGCTTTGGGTTGGATGCGCAAAGATAATTTTTCGGTCAATCCTCTGAATTCAAATGCTAAAGTGTGCGATATTCCTTCTGGACTTTCAAAATCCAACTATACTGTTATTCAAATTGATTCGGTGATTAAGCCCGGACAAACGCCTCAGTTAGCTCGCGATTTTCGGTATAACAAATACGATGGATTTACAGGTACTGCCTCCAAAATTCGCTTTTGGTTGTCGAATACAACAAATTACAACACTTACAGCGGTTATTACAATAACGATGCGGTTCCAAACTTCACTGTTTTAGATCCTGATACGCAAGCGCCTTCGTTATTATATTCGTATCCACATAACGAAAAAACAAATACATCTATTCATGGCATAGGTATTTTTAAATTCGATGAACCGGTGATTGCTCTGAAAAGTCTTATTTTAAGAAACGCAGCTTCAAATGAGATAATTAAAACATACACAACAGTTGATATTGAAATTGAAAAAGATTCAACAGCAAAGTTTAAATTATATCCTTATTTAGAAAAAAGCACATCCTATTCGCTCACAATACCAAAAGATTATCTGAAAGACTACGATGGTAATACCTGGCCGTCGGAAAGTTTGACTTACAATTTTGCTACAAGTGCCAATAAAAGTACTATTGAATGTTGCTTCCCTGATAATAGCGGCATAATTGTCAATCCATACTTTTCGGAATGTGCAGTGAAAGATGATTTGAAATGGACAACAATCAGACGCACATCAGATGAATATGGTCATGTCTGCGTGGGCTATTTTTCGTGGACAATGTCGGGGTTGCCAATGAAGTTCTACATGAGCGAAAATGTTGAAAGCAATACTTCCATTCCTGATTTTCCCATATATGGTTTATGGAGCACAAACAATAATTCCAGATTTGTGGTAGATCTTACAGGCATAACTCACAATATTACAGATATTATCAGCCATGTGTATGATAATTACAGTACTTTTTTTCAAAAGGCCTATAGTGGACCAAATTTGGTAAGCGAAAAAACATTCTCGGGATTTACCGGTGATAGAACTGGGTATATGCATTTCGAAAACGGAAATGCCACAAAATTAGATTCAATCGTTTTCTATGGATATGAGGGGCGGTTAATCTCGTTTAAAATGGAAGTTATTGATAAATATCCACCTGTCGTTGAACTTGGCAACTCACGCGTACTATGCGAAGGCGATTCGCTACAATTAGATGCAGGACTAACCTTAGGGGCATTGTACGACTGGAATACCGGTGCAAAAACTCAAAAAATATGGGTGAAAACTTCCGGAACATACTCGGTAACGGTTAAAAATAGCCTCGGACAGGCTAGCGATAATGTACAGGTTACAGCTAAACCAGTTATTACTTTATCGATGCCCGACACCATTTATGCTTGTGTAGGCGATACGGTAACTCTTACAGCGGGAACAAATACTGAAAATTCGTATTTTTGGAGTCCTAACGGACAAACCACGCCATCGATTCAGGTTACTCAAAGTGGAATATATCATGTTTTGGTAAATAATGGTTTTGGTGGTTGTTTCAGCACAGACTCTACACGTGTCATTTTTAAAGGAGCCAAACTGCACGCTTACCATTATCAGGGTGGTAGCTATGGTACTGGTGATGTCATAGCCGAATTGTACCGGAGAAACAGCGATGGAAAGTTTAAGCTCTATCGTACTGCTGATATGCTGCAAATGGTTCATTTCGATTCCATAGTCAGTGGCGAGTATATTTTGAAATCGCGATTTGTGAATTACAGCTTTGTGGGCGAAAATCCTTGGCTGGATACCTATCACGATGGAAAAACCGAATGGGAAAAAGTGACTCCATTTAAATTAACTTGCGAGACTGATACCATGATTGGTTTTATGATTGCCCGTAAACCCGTATTCGAATTCAATGGCACTGCCATCATTTCGGGAACTGTGGCTGTTGTTGGTGTGCAAAAGTCACCCGGAATGGTCAGGATGATTAGTAATACCGATTGCGATACCAGAGTGCTGTTGTTGAATAGTTTGGGGGAAGTGATTGCCACACAATGTCCAGATGCAAACGGTAATTATAGTTTCACGAATTTGCCTGCCGGAAGTTATAGTATTGTGATTGAACGTACCGGATACGAAATGACTGAGCCTGTGACCACTGAACTCGACGAAGGCGAGCAGGTTGTTAATCTAAACTTTACAGTCGACGAGGAAACTCAGACAGTGGTAATTGGTATTACGACAGCAATTTTTAATCAATTATTTGAATCAGATAAAACCGTGAATGTATTTCCAAATCCAGCCAGAGATGTTCTGAATATAAAAATTGATACAAACGATAGCAAACAAGCCCGTATCGTTCTGACTGATCTTATCGGACAGCAAGTGCTAATGCTTCAGCGGGAACTGAAACAGGGTGTTAACTACCTGACTATTCAGAATCCTGGCTTAAAAGGAATATACATTCTGACAATAGTTGCTGATGGGCCTAAAATCAACAAAAGGGTAATTTTTGAATAGGAAATAAGTCTGAAAAGGATTGTGTGAGTTTTTTTTTCGAACCCCGATAGTTATGAGATTTTAGTCTATAGCTGTCGGGGTTCAGTGTGTCGTTGGCAAATTATCGATTGACAATTTGAATCTCAGGTTTCATATCATTTAGAACTTTATTGCCCATACACATGCACGCTATTTTTTGCCGAAGGTAAATAATTTACACCTTTCCATGTAATCATAAGGCATAAAAATGCGAAAATCAACATCCAAAGCGCTATTTTTCTGTATTTTATATTCCAGCGAATGTGGATATAAAAAAGGTAGGCTGCAGCTGTGACAAAGGCCCAGGTTTCCTTCGGATCCCACGACCAATAATGTCCCCAGGCAGCTTTTGCCCACACTGCTCCCATCAGCATTCCCAACATCAGTAATCCAAATCCTACATAAACTAAATTATCAGTGAATTCCAACAGATTTTCATCATCATTTTTATTAAATTTATAAAGTTGTTTAATGCCAACAATTGTGGCTGCTCCTAAAATAGCATACGAAAGAATATAAGCTGTTACGTGAGGAACAAACCATACGCTTTGAAGTGCAGGCATTAGGTTTTTGGAATGAATTTCAGGCTTTACTATGTTTATAATCACAAATATCATTGCCACAAACAGGCTGTAACTCAACATCCACCGGTAACGCCATTTGGCATAAATAGCTGACCCAACAAGCACAATAAAAAACGAATACCAGAGCCGTGTTTCTCCCATTGTACGCATGGGAGGACGCTCCAGATTTATCCAGAGTAGTGTTATAAATGTGCCGAAGATAACGAATCCAAGTGCTGTAAGCCATAAACCTAAACGCTTTTTATGGCTAAAAAGTAATAAGCCAAAAGCACTCACCCAACATGCCAGAGTGGCTATGGCAAACCAATTAAAACTATCCCAACTTATCATTGTTTTTTCTCCTTTCTCTTATTGTATCCAATCCAGAATAAACACAAACTTCCAATAGCACAAAGCGCAATTCCAAGATAAACCACATTGATCCAGGGATCGTAAACCAGTTCAAAGCTGCTGTAGGAAGATGCTTTTCCCGCATCGTTATCGTATCCATATTGATAAACGGTCCAGTTTCCAACTTTCAATGGCTTGTTCACTTCAATTATGGCAGCTACTTTTTCGCCCCGGGCTGTTACTACTTCTATGTCCGAAGCATATCTTTTGGCTTCGGGGCGGGTCATTACCACGCTTAATTTATCGTTCAGGTGGAGAGGCATATACAGTTGAGCATAATTACCACAACATACCCAACCACTCAATTTTTTACCTGTTTTTATCTCGTTTACACTGATTTTTGCAGCCGGACACGAGCCCGGCATATAAATTTCGTGATACGTCATAGCACTATTGCGTATGGCATCCATGTAAAAAGTATCTACCCGTATTTTCCAACCCTCAATTTCTATTTCCGTTTGTTTGTCGGCCAATTGAAAATATACAGGATTTTTTACAGGAATTGCTTTGCCAGAAACCCGGTCGATAATGGTCAATTTGGGAGCATATTCCTCCATTATAAAATCATTGAGCGTAATGGCTATTGGCAGCTCCAACACATCTTTATTTTCGCTGTACACCCGCCATTCGGGTATTTCGGCTCGTTCTTCCACATACATCACGTAGCGCTTCATGTCCGAAGCTCCAAAGCCAGAGGCAAACAGAAGGATTAAAAGTCCGATATGATTGAGATAGAATGCATAATCTTTCCAGCGTGGAGTTTTCAGTCGGTTAATTACAGCTCCGAACAATGCCAGTAATGTGAAATAATAAATCAGAATAAATGGCCAGGAGCTTGTCATGCGGGTGAAGCCAATGATATCGAAAACTCCGGGTTTAGCGGCTAAGGTACCAACAATTTGAGGTGTAAAGCCCATTATAATGGTCTGGATAAGTAGCGCCGCAATTAATGTTACGGAGAAAGGCACACCGGCCAACCATTGGAAGAAAAAGTTCCGTTTGCATAAGGATAAAAGAAAAACTACTGAAAGGCTGCCCAAACCTAAAATGATATTGATAGGCCAGTCGATATTAGAAAACTTAAAAGAGCCAACCGTTAATTGCAGCATCATACCCACAATGTAAATACCTGCAACAATTAATATTGTTTCGGTGAAATGCCAGGGCTTTTGCCAGATTGGTTTCTTTGTTTGTTGGTTTGTCATGTTTCGAAAGTTACAGTAATGTTGAAAAGTGTATTTAACAAAACACCCTGCAACTGCAAGGTGTTTTTAAGGTTGAATGAGTTAGCCTTCGGTAGAGATAAGTTTCTTTTTCTCTTTTGCTGATTTAATCCACTCGGGCACCATCGTTTTCTTGAAAATTTCCTTTTTGGCGTTAATTGTTTTCATATCGAGTCCGATATAGAGTTGCGCTTTTTCTTTGGTGCTGATATCCGGCATTGGAGCTTCGGTTTTGCCAAGGGCAAAAAGCACTTTTTGCAATGCAAACATGGCCTGATGCGTTTTATCCAAACTGTGCGAAAGAATACGTTGCGTTTCTACTGGAGCGTGGAAAGCAGCACCGTGCGAAGCAAATATAAAATCCCAACGCCATTGAGCCTGACGAATCAGTTTCAGCACAGGTTTCATTTGCGCTTCGGTAGCTCCATTTTCCCAGGCAAATTTTGCTGTGATGTGTACCTGAGCCAAATCTTTTTCAACAATATTTCTGACTTCGATTACTTTGTCCTGATATTCGTAAACGTATCCTTTAAGCTTTTCTTCAGTGTCTTTGTGGCAAGTCTGACAAGTGCTGGCTACGTTTTTCAAAGGACTCATAATCTGGTGGTCGCTGTATTTAATGCCACCTTCCGATTTATAAGGCATATGGCAGTCGGCACAAGCCAGTCCGCGTTGGGCGTGAGGTCCCATCATGAATATCTCATAATCGGGATGTTGAGCTTTCAGCATTGGGGCTTTACTCAGTTTATGTACCCAGTCGACATGTTCAATTTCGTCGTAGTATTTCTCCATATCTTCTACAGTACTGCCTTTGTCCCAGGGGAAAGTCAGGTATTTGCCTTCTCCTTTAAAATAATATTCAACATGGCATTGAGCACACACCAGACTCCTCATTTCCTGTGGAGTAGCTTTCATAATATCTTTTCCCTGTCGTTGAAATGCTTCGATAAGCCCGGGACGGGTGATTGTAAGATTCATTGTCAATGGATCGTGGCAATCGGCACAACCGATGGGATTTACGATTTCGGCACCCATTTTCGACCATTTTCCGGCATAAAACTCTGCAATTCCTTTTTCGTGCATCATGCGCGGAACATCGGGGCTTTTGCAGGTCCAGCAAGTGGCAGGTTGTGTGTCGCCACCTTCATGATCAGGCGAACCGGTTCTAACCGTGTTTCGCACATCCTCTATTGCATATTTATGACCGCGGGGTGCTTCATATTGCATTGCAAAAGCATATCCGGCCCATAAAACCACCATTTCCGGGCGTTCCTCAAGTACATCTTGTTGCATATTGCCTAGATGTTTGCTTTTGAAATCCATGTCGGCTGTTTTGGCCCAGGTACTGTATTCGCGTGGATAGTTTTTGCCCCATAATTCGTTGCGTGGTTCAATGCCCGAAATTTCAATTCGTTTATTGTCGAATATACCGGCTACTTCGGCACGACGTTCCGTGACAGAGGCTGCCAGCAAACCAAGTAGAAATACGCCACCCAATACAACAAAAAACAGAACCCAACCAAATATGGGTTTGTTTTTTATAATTCCTAATAACTTGTTAAACATACCTTTAGATTTTGAGGTTGAAAATATTTAATTCTTATAATTTACTTCATTGCTTTTTTAAGCCATTCCGGAACAGGCGATTTAGGAAGTGGCGTTAGTGGTGCATTTGGTGATGAAACAATACTGCTTATTCCTCCGTGAGGTACCTGTCTGTGGCAGTCCCAACAGGCTTTCCCTATCCCTTTTTGAGTGTCAGCGTAACTAATGGCTGTATTTTTCAGGCAACTTGAGGTCAAATCAGCATGACATCGGATACAGTTGTCCATAATCACTGCATAACTTTCTTCGCGGGGGCGAATGGCGATAGGTTCCATTCTGAGTGTGAAAATAGCCGAATGATATAATCCATCTTTTGCTTTAAAAGCGTATTTTTTGAATGCATTATCGTGTGGTACATGGCAATCGTTGCAGTTACTCCATTGAGCATGTGAGCTATGGCGCCATGTTTCGTAATAAGGAGTCATGATATGACAATTCACACAAGCCGACGGGTCATCGGACAGGTAAGAGTGGATTCTTGCCATATATCCGGTGTAAAAAACCAAACCAACAACAATCCCTCCTATAATTGCCAACGGAATTCTTAATTCTTTTGGAATAGCAAAAAATTCAACTATCTTTTTCATTCATCAATCTGTTCAGTATCCGTTTAAATAAAACTTAAAATAATACGATACGAGTGAATATTTCGCAAATATAGTAAATGGTTTTTAGATTCTGTATCGAAAATCACAAAAAATGTTTAATAACATAAAATACACAAATTGAGTGCTGAGATATTGATTTAAAAGACATGAAAGCGTTTCACAAAAAACTTTTCTGAAGCACTTCATAGATGAATTTTCACTGCTTTTGCCGAACATTCCTTTTTAATAATTTGAATTTTTAGCGCAATAAAAAATTATTTTACGACAAATCAGTCTGGAATTCTAAATTTTCAATTAAATTTGCAAAAACTCTAAAAATCAATTGTTATGTCCATCTGGCGCGTTATTCTTTGTATTATTTTTCCACCTTTGGCCATAGTAGATAAAGGCTGTGGATCGTTCATAATTGTATTTTTACTTACTCTCTGTGGTTGGGTTCCCGGTGTAATTGCTGCACTGATTATCAACAACAAAAAATAGCAAAAAGAGATAGCGTTTTTGATATAATGGCATAATGTAAGCAAAGTACCGATTGTTGCATTTCGACTGATTTGTATTTTTGGATTGCAAAATGCTCACAAATAGCATATTATATTTTGGCAGCTAAAACAGCCTGTATATTTGATTCTACGTTTTTTATTAATGATTTTTTTTGTACTTTTGTACATCTAAAAAATTCATATTCATGGAACAACAATCTGAAAAATCGTCGGTACTTTACGGTCTACTTTATATCGGTGGTTTACTCTCATTAAAATTCTTACTGTCAGCGCCTAAAATAGGTTTTCTAAGTGTAATTTCGTTTTTTATCTCCGTATTGGTTTTGTTTTTGTTGTACAAATTTGCAATTCAATACCGCGAAAATTTTCACAATGGCGCTATTAGTTACTGGAAAGCATTTTCGTTTTTGTTTAAAATCTATTTTTTCGGATCTGTCATTTCAGCACTGATCATTAGTATCTACACTTCATTTATAAAACCTGATTATCTGGCAAGTTTGCTCAACGATGTACTCACGATGTACGAATCGATGAATATTAACGTTGACGATACAACCTATAGTTTAATCGAAGGTTTTTATAAGCCTGTCCCAATGCTGTTTATAAACATATTTTCGGCTGCATTCGGGGCTGCATTTTGGGCACTGATCGTTGCAGCTTTTGTAAAAAAAGAAAAAAGTATTTTCGAATAAAACAGAAGGTAGAGCTGTTTCAGCAAAGAACCCCCATTTTTTAGGATTTGAAAAATTATAAACATGGATATTTCAGTAATTGTTCCGCTTTATAACGAAGAAGAGTCGCTCATTAAACTCTACGAATGGATAGAGCAGGTAATGGCAAGCAATAAATTCAGTTTTGAAGTCATTTTCATAAACGATGGCAGCACCGATCGTTCATGGCAAATCATTGAGTCGCTTCAGCAAAAATCAAGTAACGTACGAGGAATAAAATTCCGTAACAATTACGGCAAGTCACCGGCATTATACTGCGGCTTCAGAGCTGCTCAGGGCGATGTTGTTATTACCATGGATGCTGATTTACAGGATAGTCCTGATGAAATACCCGGACTTTACCGTATGATCAAAGACGAAAACTACGACCTTGTATCAGGTTGGAAAAAGAAACGTTACGATTCAAAACTTACCAAAAATCTACCATCTAAATTATATAACGCTACAGCCCGCAAAGTGACCGGATTAAAACTCCATGACATGAATTGTGGACTTAAAGCTTATCGGTCAGATGTAATTAAAAACATCGAGGTATACGGCGAGATGCACCGTTACATTCCGTTTCTCGCTAAAAATGCTGGTTTTAAGCGTATTGGCGAAAAGGTGGTAGAACATCGCAAACGCGAATTTGGCGAAACTAAATTTGGTCTGAACCGTTTTGTAAATGGTTATCTCGACTTAATAACATTGTGGTTTTTATCAAAGTTCGGTAAAAAACCAATGCATTTTTTCGGTTTGTATGGCAGCCTTATGTTTTTGCTCGGCTTTTTGGCTGTTATTGTGGTGGGCGCTAGTAAACTTTATGCTTTGTTTTCGCACATTCCGGCCCGATTGGTGACCGAAAGTCCGTACTTTTACTTAGCTATGTTAGCCATGATTTTAGGGACGCTCTTGTTTTTAACCGGCTTTATAGGTGAACTGATTGCCCGTAATTCTCCCGAACGCAATAACTATTTAATTGAAAAGGAAATTTAAATAAAATAGTTTTGGGTTTGCATACAGTAAATAGTGAAAAGCGACGATAAATAACTGTTTAAGAATTAATTGATGAAATGAAACATTTGCTGTTAGTTGGTCTTGGAGGGTTTATTGGAAGTGTAGCAAGGTTTCTGGTTTCGAAACTGAATCTTTCGTGGCATTTTCTTTCGATACCAATGGGTACGCTCACTGTAAACGTTTTGGGTAGTTTTATCATTGGCATATTGGTGGGTATTTCGGTTAAAAGTGACCTTATCTCTACTGATTTACGTCTTTTTTTAATGGTTGGGTTTTGTGGTGGTTTCACCACTTTTTCTTCGTTCAGTAGCGAAAATCTTATGTTAATGCAAAACGGACAGGTAGTTACTGTGCTTATTTACACAGCACTTAGTATTCTGTTGGGATTTTTGGCTGTATATTTGGGTTATATTTTTACAAATTTGCTGTAAAGTTGTTTTAAAAAACAAGCGAAAAGTTATGGAAAACAGTATCCTTAAAATATATATAAGCAGTACCGATAAAACCGGTTCGGATTTGTTGTACGAACATATTGTGAGAAAAGCAAAAGAGCAGGGATTGTCGGGCGCTACAGTATATCGTGGAATAATGGGATACGGTCCGAGTAGTCAGCACATCAACACTTCAAGATATTGGGAACTGACGGAAAAACTTCCTGTCGTTGTTGAACTGATTGATACAACACAGGCCCTCAATGCCTTTTACACATATATGGAAAATGAATTTAAACAACTTCCTAAAGGCAGTCTTATCACTATACAGCCCATAGATATAAAACTGTACAAAGTAGGTTTAAAGACAAAAAATCAATAAATAAGCGCTTTAAATAATAATTGAAATGATAGAAATTCTTAAAATAGTTTTACCTGCACTTCTTGTTTTGTTGACAGCATATTTGCTGATAGACAAACTGATGCGCAACGAAGAACAACGAAGAAATTTCGAAATAAGAAAGAAAAATAACTCCATAGTTACGCCGGTACGATTAAGAGCTTACGAACGCTTGATGCTTGTGCTCGAGCGAACAAGCCCTAATGCTATTGTAATCAGCACAATAAAACCGGGAATGACATCCTTTGACCTGCATACACAACTTATTGAGAACATACGTAATGAATTCAGCCATAATTCGGCACAGCAAATATATGTGAGCAACGAACTTTGGAATGCCATCTGTATGTCCCAGGAAAGTCTGATTCAGCTGATTAACGGCTGTGCTTCAAAGGTTCAACCGGATCACGAAGCGACCAAATTAGCTGAAATTATTATTCAGGTGTATTCATCTGTAGAACAAACACCAACAGAAATAGCCGCTAAATTATTAAAAAAAGAAGTAAGCCTGCTAATGTAATTATAAACTGAAGCAACACTCCATTATGAAATTATTTAAATACATATATTTACTTGTCCTGCTTTTTCTGGTTGCCTGTACGCAGACAGAGAACTGTACACAAGAGAAAAATGTGTTGATGCAAATTGGATTTTATAAAAAAACCATGGACAGCACCACCAACATTTACACTAAATCGGCTTTAACTGTCGACAGTATTTGGGTAATGGGACTGGGTACTGATTCATTCCTTTACAATAAAAAAACAAGTATCAAATCCATCAATATCCCACTTAAAAAAACGATAGAACAAACTGATTACATCGTTCGTTTCAACAATACAACTGATACAATTTCGATATTTCACACTAACAACGACAGGTATTATATATCGCTCGAATGTGGAACTGTAGTAGCGCATAGCATCGACGAAATTATTTCGACAGGTCATTTTATCGATTCTGTTTCAATTATTAACCGAGACATAAACACAACAAATGCAGAGAACATACAAATTTATCATTTTTAGTTTACTGCTATTGATCAGTGTTTTATCTGCCAGTGCGCAGGTAAAGACAGTGCCAAAAGATACTGTATTTACGCCTTTGTACAATGGCATTAGATTAGATGTAGATATTTCTCCGGTTTTTAAAACATTGCTGTCGGGCAACGAAACTTTTTCGTACGAAGCGGCTATTCTGGTGAATTTAAAACGTAAATACTTTCCGGTGATAGAAATGGGTTATGCCGGAGCCGACAAAACAACGGAGAACAATATCGGCTTTAAAACAAATGGTATTTTCGGAAGGGCTGGTATCGATTTTAATTTGATGAAATCAAAAAACAACAAGAAAAACGCCAACAATCTTTTTTTTGTAGGTGCTCGCCTGGGATTTGCAAATTTTAAATATGACCTGACCAATGTAGTGATTACCGACGATTACTGGAAAGAGAACCTGACAATGAATTACAGGGACGAATCGAGTTCGAAAATGTGGTTCGAGATCGTAGCAGGAATGCGTGTGGAAATCGTCAAAAATATATTTATGGGCTGGACGGTTCGAAATAAAAATCTGATAGGCGAAGACCAGATTGGTACAATGTCGCCCTGGTATATTCCCGGCTTTGGAAAAACTACAGGTTCGGCCTGGACAGTCAACTATGCAATTGGGTATAAATTCTGAAAAAGAAACAACAATCAAAAAAAATAATAATTTATGAATTCAACACAAACATTAAATCGTGCAGCCGATAATATCCGTATTTTGGCAGCATCGGCAGTGGAAAAAGCTAAGTCAGGTCATCCGGGTGGTGCCATGGGTGGTGCTGATTTTATCAATGTACTTTACTCTGAGTTTTTGGAATATGATCCTAAGAATCCTAAATGGGAAGGTCGCGACCGCATGTTCCTCGATCCTGGTCACATGTCGCCAATGCTTTATTCGGTATTGGCTTGTGCAGGTAAATACAGCATGGACGAACTGGCTCAGTTCCGCCAATGGAATAGCCCAACTCCGGGACACCCTGAAGTTGACATTATGCGTGGCGTTGAAAACACATCAGGTCCTCTCGGACAAGGCCACACTTATGCTGTAGGTGCTGCTATTGCTGCTAAATTTCTCCAGGCACGTTTTGGTGAAGTAATGAGCCAAACGATTTATACTTTTATTTCGGATGGTGGAGTTCAGGAAGAAATTTCGCAGGGAGCTGGTCGTTTGGCCGGTCACTTAGGACTGAACAACCTGATTATGTTCTACGATTCGAATGACATTCAGCTTTCGACCGAAACAAAAGATGTTAGTACCGAAAATACAGCTCAAAAATATGCTTCGTGGGGTTGGAAAATTATTGAAATTAACGGTAACGATGCAGAACAAATTCGTGCTGCGCTTACCGAAGCTAAGGCCGAAAAAGAAAAACCAACCCTGATTATTGGTAAAACTATTATGGGTAAAGGTGCCCGTAAAGCGGATGGTTCGAGCTTCGAAAATCAATGCGCTACTCACGGTATGCCATTGAGCGAGGGCGGAGCTTCGTACGTTGAAAGTATTAAAAACTTAGGTGGAAATCCTGAAAATCCGTTTGTAATTTTCGAAGAAACAAAAGCATTATATGCTAAACGTGCTGCTGAATTAGAAACCATTGTTGCTGCAAAATATGCTGCGAAAGCTGAATGGGCAAAAGCAAATCCTGAATTGGCTGCCAAACTAGAGACTTTCTTCTCGGGCAAAGCTCCTATCGTAAATTGGGATGCTGTAGTTCAGAAACCGGGACAAGCAACACGCGCGGCCTCTGCAACTGTATTGGCCGAATTGGCAAAGCAGGTTGAAAACATGGTGGTTTCGAGTGCCGACTTGTCGAACTCTGATAAAACTGATGGTTTCCTTAAAAACACAAAAGCATTTACTAAAGGTGATTTTTCGGGTGCATTTCTTCAGGCTGGTGTGGCTGAGTTGACTATGGCTTGCGTTTGTATCGGTATGAGTTTGCATGGTGGTGTGATTCCAGCTTGTGCTACTTTCTTCGTATTTTCCGATTATATGAAACCAGCGGTACGCATGGCTGCTTTGATGGAACAACCTGTTAAATTTATCTGGACTCACGATGCGTTCCGCGTTGGTGAAGATGGACCAACCCACGAACCGGTTGAACAGGAAGCACAAATCAGATTGATGGAAAAACTGAAAAATCACAAAGGTCATAATTCAATGCTGGTACTTCGTCCTGCTGATGTGGAAGAATGTACTGTAGCTTGGCGCATGGCTTTAGAGAACACCTCCACTCCTACCGGCCTGATTCTTTCCCGCCAGAATATTGCAGACCTTCCTTCGGCTAACGGACGTAAAGTTGATGCTGTTCAGGCAGAAAAAGGTGGCTACATTGTAGAGTGCGATGGCCATCCGGATGTGATTTTAGTTGCTTCTGGTTCTGAAGTTGCTACACTGAACGAAGGTGCAGCTTTGCTTCGTGCCGATGGTATAAAAATCCGCTTAGTGTCGGTACCTTCCGAAGGTTTGTTCCGCAGTCAGTCGGCCGAATATCAGGAAAGTGTATTGCCAAAAGGAGCTAAAATATTTGGTTTAACTGCCGGTTTACCAGTGAATCTTGAAGGTTTGGTTGGTGCCAATGGTAAAGTTTTCGGACTTGAATCTTTTGGTTTCTCGGCTCCCTACAAAGTGCTCGATGAAAAACTCGGATTCACAGGTAAGAACGTGTACGAACAAGTAAAAAAGATGATTTGAGAATTTAACGATTTGAGAATTTGAAAATTAAAAGAGAAGATTTGTTAACTTTTTGAGTTAGCAAATCTTCTTAATTATTTCAATTTCTTTCATTTATAATATCTTCAAATTCTCTAATTCTCAAATTTTGATTTATGGATATACTTTCCATCATTATTATCAGCATTGGCTTAGCTATGGATTGCTTTGCAGTATCGATTAGCAAAGGCATTTGTCTGAAAAAATTTAAAATTAAAAAAGCATTCAGAATGGCCATCCTTTTTGGTGGTTTTCAAGCATTAATGCCTTTGGTTGGTTATTTTGCTGGTTACAGTTTTGCCGATCAAATAACCACCTACGACCATTGGATTGCATTTATTCTTTTAGGAATTATTGGTATAAAAATGTTTATCGAGGGACTTCATCCTATCGATCCTCAATGTGACATTTCGCCCAATCCTTTCAAATGGAAAACGCTTGTTACATTGGCTCTTGCAACCAGTATTGATGCTATGGCTACAGGTATTGTATTTGTACCGTATCCCGAAAAAATAGGGTTTGCTGCCATTGTAATTGGCTTTACAAGTTTAATATTTACAATGATTGGTGTATTTCTTGGCGTTCGTTTCCGACAAAGAATAAAAATAAATGTGGAGATACTCGGAGGAATTATTCTCTTCGGTATTGGAACTAAAATTCTTATCGAACATTTATGTGCATAAAAGAGTAACAAAATTACTCATCTACAAACTTATTAGGATGAATACCTAACTGTAATTTTTATGAATTCAAAAAAACTTTTTCTATTGCCATTTCTGCTTTTCTCTTTGTTAAATGGTTTTGCTGCCGATCCTTCGGTTGGCTATCAATTATACGGATTTGTAAGAAATGATTTTTATATTAATTCCCGACAAAATTTTGAAGTGCTCGACGGACTATTTAGTATTTTTCCGAAACCGGTGGATATAAATACGAATGGTAAGGACAAAAATGCAGTGCCCAATGCCGAAATGCTGAGCGTGGCCACCCGACTAGGCATTGATTTTAGAGGAACTCCAATAATGGGCGCTAAATCTACTGCTAAAATTGAATGTGACTTTGCCGGTATTTCTACAAGTTATTATCTGATACGTATTCGTCAGGCTTATCTGAAACTCAACTGGGAGAAAACAGAATTACTTGTAGGACAAACCTGGCATCCATTGTTTAGCAGTGTTTTACCCACAATTCCTTCACTGAACACCGGAAGTCCGTTTCAGCCTTTCAATCGTAGTCCGCAAGTGCGTGCGAAACATATGCTTACGAATGAACTTTCAGTTATAGGCTCAGTGAATTATCAAATGCAGTATATGTCGCAAGGCCCCCTGGGTGCAAGTCCCTCCTATTTGAAAAACGCCTTGTTACCCGATATCTTTGTTGGTCTCGAAAGCAAAAGCAAGCATTGGATTTCGGGCGTAGGTTTCGATACCAAAACGCTAAAAATCAACGATGCACGCCTGAGTTCGGGTAGTGCTGTGGCTTATACCCAATATGCCGACAATCAACTACAGATTAAAGCCAAAGCCATTTACGGACAGAACCTGAGCGACCATCTGATGATTGGTGGTTATGGCATCAGCAATCAATCAACAACAAACGAAATTGTGTATACCAATTTCAACACCCTGAGTTCGTGGTTGAATATTGTGTACGGAACAAAAGTACAAGCAGGCATTTTCATGGGGATTTCACAGAATTTAGGTACAAATGAAAATCTCAACATCGATGCAGCCGGAAAAATAACGGCTTACGGATATGGATTTTATGCCGACACTCAGCAGCTGATGGACAGATTGTACCGGGTTGCTCCACACATTACTTACAATTTATCCAATTTTAAACTTGGTTTCGAATATGAGCTTACTTCGGCCAATTACGGAAAAATACAAAGCAACGGAAGGATCGATAATAGCTTAGCAGTCACTAATCATCGTGCCACAGCAACCATAAGTTATATCTTCTAAATTCATTCTAACAGGGAAGCAAATCCAATTTTCCATCGAATTGCTTACAATTCATTGTTTTTGTGTAAGTTTGCAAACCGAAAATATATTATGACCGATGAACTCATTTCACTGAAAGAAAACATATTAATAAAATGATAAACTACAAAAATAAACAACGTCCCGAGAAAGACATGATTTTCGGGATACGCGCCGTTATAGAAGCCATTCAGGCAGGAAAAGAAATTGACAAGATTTTGATGCGACGTGATATGACAAGTGAGCTGTCGAGAGAGCTTTTTGCTGCGCTCAATGGCATGCATGTTCCTGTTCAGTACGTTCCGCTCGAAAAACTGAACAAGCTGACGGTGAAGAACCATCAGGGAGCCATTGCCTTTATTTCACCTGTGGCTTATCAACGCATCGAAGACATTATTCCCGGAATTTATGAACAAGGAAAAATGCCTTTTATTGTGGTGCTTGATGGCATTACCGATGTTCGTAATTTCGGAGCGATAGCCCGTACCTGCGAATGTGCCGGTGTGGATGCCATAGTCATTCCTACCAAAGGAGGAGCTTCCATCAGTGCTGATGCAATAAAGACTTCGGCCGGCGCTTTGCTTTCCATTCCCGTGTGTCGCGAAGAGAATTTGGGAAATGCGCTTAAATTTCTTGTGGCCTCGGGTATTAAGTTGGTGGCTGCAAGCGAAAAAGCTACAAAAAACTACACACAAGCCATTCTTTCCGAACCAGTAGCATTTATAATGGGAGCCGAAGACGAAGGCGTTTCTCCTGATCATCTCCGTTTGTGCGACGAAATGGTGAGTATTCCTATGTCGGGAAATATTGCCTCGCTGAATGTTTCGGTGGCTACGGGAGTTCTGCTTTACGAAGCTGTTCGTCAACGCTCAATAGTTGATGCGGTGATTGGGTAAATTAAAAAATGAAGAATTTGAGAATTTGAAGATTTGAAGATTTGAAGATTTGAGGAGTTGGTGAGTAGATGATTGACAGTTCAACAATTCAACAATTCATCGCTTCAACATTTCAACGATTGGAATATTGACAGGAAACAGTTCTACCAAGTCCAAAGTCTGGAGACCGGGGACCAGCGACAATTGAACAATTCAACGATTCAACGATTGAACGCTTCAACATTGACACATAAAAAGAATGACAGTACTTTACGAAGACAACCATATCATTGCTGTGAATAAAACCTGCTCGGAAATTGTGCAGGGCGACAAAACAGGCGATGAACCGCTTTCGGAAACCATAAAAAAGTACCTGAAAGAGAAATATAATAAACCCGGAGAAGTATTTACAGGTGTGACACATCGGCTCGACAGGCCGGTAAGTGGTGTTGTGCTCTTTGCCAAAACCAGTAAGGCACTCACACGTTTGAACGAGATGTTTAAAAACCAGGAGGTAAAGAAAACCTATTGGGCCATTGTAAAAGAAAAACCGGCTCAGCCTGAAGGGCGTTTGGAACATTTTCTGTTGCGAAACGAAAAGCAGAATAAATCGGTGGCACACGACAAAATGGTACCGAATGCCAAAAAAGCTGCTTTATCCTATCAACTCATCGCCCACTCCGATAGCTATTATCTGCTTCAGATTCATCTCGAAACAGGTCGTCATCATCAAATCCGTTGTCAGCTGGCCAAAATGGGTTGCCCCATCAAAGGCGATTTGAAATACGGCTTCCCGCGTTCAAATCCGAATGGCGGCATTAGTCTGCATGCCCGAAACATTGAATTTATTCATCCGGTATCCAAACAATTGATTCAAATCACTGCTCCTGTTCCCGAAGATGATAAATTGTGGCAAACCATGGAGCAAATACTGAACAGCAAAGCTTAGAATAAACAGAACACAGCATTTTGATTGCATTGACAGAACAGAAATTTTAAAAAAAATCTGCTTTGGCAAAGCCTGCGGCGCGGCCGAAAAGAAGAAATAAATTCAAAGGAGGCTTGCGGCCGGGCCGAATGCAAGAAATTAGTTTGAAACAAGCTTGCGGCCCGGCCGAATGCAAGAAAATATTCTAAAGTAAGCTTGCGGCCCGGCCGAAAGCATGAAATTAAAAAAATTGGGGCTTGCGGCGCGGCCGCAAAGAAGAAATAAATTCAAAGCAAGCTTTCGGCCGGGCCGCAAGCTTGAATATGTTGGCTAAATTGGAAAATAAAACAAAAGATAATGTGTTTTCTATCGCTATTTTGGCCTGCATCCCGCAGGTAGATCATCGGCTAATCATTCTCTTGAGCTCACGCAAGAATAAACTGAATCCGTTTTTTATCCAATAAAAAAAGCTGCAAATTTATTTTTTGCAGCTTTTTTTGTGAAACTAAAATAGAAAAGGATTACTTGCTGAATTTAAATGCATCCTGTACTCCTTGCGCCCGAACCATGTAAATACCTTTTTCGAAATTATTTGTATTTATAGTTGTATTCGATTTTGCAATTAATTTACCCAACACATTATAAACTTCAAATGGTAAGTTATTTTCATTTATGATCTGAGAACCATTATAAAAAATGGAGTTCTCTGAAAAAACCTGATTTACTCCGGTAATAGCATCAGATCCTGTTTTAATGGAATTAATAATACAACCGCCTGTTTCAACATAGAATATGGCTTCTGTCGCAGTGGCAGTGTATTTCCAGTTAACAAACACGTAATTATCCCCCTTAACCCCTAAAACAGGATTATTCACGTCGGCAGTTGCACCAGTTGGAGTAAATGTATGAGCAGTACTTCCCTTTGATCCGATTGAGAATAAAATGCTTTCGCCAATTGTGAGACCTGAAATTTTTAATTTTCTTTTGGTGCCATCCAGTATTATAGCTCTTGAACCGCCTTTAAACACTAGTGCTTTTTTACCAGAAGCAATGTTTGCATCTGTTTCTTTTGAACTGAGTGACAGTTCTTGTCCCGCCGTTGGATTTAGAATAGTACATGATATTGGTACAAAAACGTCTGTTACTGAATTTGTAGTAGCATTGATCACAGTATCAGAACCATTAACATAAATACAACCTGCCGTGTAAGGGCTTGCTGCTACAGTTGGATTCGGAGTTTTGTTGAAAACAAAATCTGATGCACTTGACATAACAGTTATAGTAACTAAAAAAGCAATAAGTAATTTTTTCTTCATAATGATATAAATTGATTAGTTCGACATAAAAATTAATTGAGTCAAAAATAATATATCATTATATAAATGAGGTGTACATATTATCGGAATATGTGGATTAAATAGCGCTTTCGCAAGATAATCCTTACTTATGGAAGAAAGGAAGAGGATTAAGATTTTACTAAACATCCTTTGTTACCCTCTTATTCCCCCTTTAGGGGGTTAGGGGGCAGATATGATAAAATTATAAATACTTTATATCTCTATTGAATGCTTTTAACACCAATCAGCCTGTCGTAGCGCTCGCCCCACCCGCGGTGGTAAACGTAAATGCTATATTCGTTGCCGGTTTGCCAATAACTGCCATCTACTTTTTCTACCGAAGCTTTTGAAGTTCCCTTTGGCACAAACCAATACTGGAAATTGTAGCCACCCTGCTTAAGCAACAAAGTTTGGTGATAAGCGCCTGCATTGAAGTCATATTTAAGGCGTGAGCGATCGTTGAGTAAATTATAATTCAATTCTCCCCCCAAATACAATTGACCATCCAAAAAAGGAGTTTTCAGCGGAAGCATAAAATGCACATACATATAGTCGGCTTCCACATCGCTGTTGTCCACTGCTTCCTGGTAGTTAATCACAAATTTTCCGTTCACGTCAAAATCATGCATATAACTTTTGGAGGTTTGCACTTTGTTTTGAGTGAGAAATACTTCGTAGTGTGGCTGCTGATAGCGGATATCCGCAATTCCTTCGCTGGCTGCATAAACCGACGAAATATCGAAACGGTGGTATTCATTTCCGCCTTCGAAAATCAAAGCTTTGTTGTTTTGATAGCTTAATTTCGATCCTGAAATGAAAGTAGGTTGAATACCTGACACTTCGTTATCGAAACGATTGTTCTGGCGCACCACTACCTTGATTTCACTGTTCACATCCCGCACTTTATAGCCATTCATTTGTACATCAAAATCGAGCTGTTGCATTCTTCCGCTCAGTTCGGTATCGGTATTTCCACGCAGATTGGCAGTAATATTGATTTGAGGCTCCACCACCGAGAAACAAACCTGAGCTACAGGCTTGTCAACTTTATTGTCTTCGTAAATAAAAGCAACGTAATTTCCTGAAATTTTCAATCCAATATCTGTATTGGGTAGCTCAAATTTATAATGTGTGTACTGAAAAGTAGTGACTTGTGAAAGATTGACGTCAGTGATATTACCGGTTGTAAATCCATTCAGATACTCATTTGTCAGTAGGTTCGATACAGTCCAGTCGGCATTACAGTGCTTTATGCTGTAGCCGTAAAAATGAGTTTCGTGCGACATTTCGTCAAAACGAATGCGCAGCACATCCGGACCATTGAGTTCAATAATGGGCAACATGTATTTTTCATCGTTCACTCCTATTTGAAGCGACTTGATGTTTTCATCGAAAATTTGGGTGCGATATACTTTCTGAGCAAACGTGCACATGCTGAAAGCCGACAAAAGGATTAAAAGTAGTTTTCTCATTTTATAAAAGTATGGTCAAGTATATTCAAATGTTCTGCCAAAAATATAGAAAACAATTATCAACACAGTTTCGCCGGAGTTCTCAAATAACTCCTTCCGCCATTTCTCAAGCTATTTAATTAGTTTTGAGTAGGTTTTATTGCCTTTAAGATAATATTCGATCACTATACTTTTATGCAGCATTTCCGGAAAATCAGTTCGTGTGGCCAATGACAGGTTTTCAATTCGTTTATCAACAAAACCGGGTAACATTTTTTTGAAATCTTTCCGGGCCTTGAGTACACTTTTGGCATTTTGAGGCTTTCCGGTTACAAAAAGCTGAAAAGCGGCA
>CAYMHE010000018.1:0-13124 GCA_964390175.1 uncultured Paludibacter sp. | reverse complement strand
GAGTACACTTTTGGCATTTTGAGGCTTTCCGGTTACAAAAAGCTGAAAAGCGGCAGCATAATCGAAGAGCTTTCGCCATCTCATTATTTTATGTAACGATTTTTGTGGCAAATTCTTATAAAGCATCAACAAATTGTTTCGGAAATTGAGATAGGTTTTATGTGGATGTTCTACGTGTAAAGTGCCACCTCCTACATGGAAAACAGTGCTTTGAGGAATACAAACAATTCGGAAACCCTGGCCCTTCAATCTCCAGCACAGGTCAATTTCTTCCATGTGAGCAAAGAATTCATCATCCAGTCCGCCTACCTGATTGTATAGCTCCGATCGAATCAGCAGACAAGCTCCTGTTGCCCAGAACACATCAATCACCGTATCATATTGTCCCCTGTCCATCTCGGCTGTGCCAACCACTCTTCCTCTGCAAAACGGAAAACCCAGATAGTCAATAAATCCACCCGAAGCGCCGGCATGTTCAAAATAATCCCTGTTATAAAACGATTTTATTTTAGGCTGACAAGCTGCCACATCTGCGTTTTCATTCATGTAGTTGAGCAGAGGTTGCAACCAGTTTTCGGTGACTTCAACATCGGAGTTTAAAAGCACAAAATAATCGGCATTTATTTGTGCAAGCGCTTTGTTGTATCCTCCGGCAAAGCCATAATTTTTATCGAGCAGCAGAGTTTTTACAGTCGGAAATTGTTCCTCGATCAACGATAGCGAATTATCAGTAGAGGCATTATCGGCCACATAGATGTCAACGCCGGGGAGTTGTGTATTGCGTAAAAGTACCGGTAAAAACTGATTCAGGAATTTCTCTCCGTTCCAGTTCAGAATTACAACTGCTGTTCTCATTTTTGTATAATAAATATAAATATTGCGTGTACTACAGTTCTATAGTAGTCGCAGAATAGGTAAGTGAGAATATTTAATAATATGTTTTACAATTTTAAAGTGCAGATTAACAGCAATGTTTCCCGAAAATCATCAATTAGTACCTTACAAAAAAACTCCATTATCGGTGAATAAAGGTAACTAAAAGGTAATCAATATGAAAATTACATACTGATTACCTGATTTATAAAATAATAGGTATTATTTTTCTTCGTCGTAAATCCCGATCGATTTTCCATATTCAAATTCACCGTCGAGGATAAGTTCGATATCTTCATCGGTAAGTCCCATTTTGTCCTTTTTGGAACATTTCTTTATGTATTTAAACATTTCTTCTTCGTCGATGCTTGCTTCTTCGGCCGAGTCTTCATCAATCAGACCGTTTTCGTCATAAAAATCATACACAACGTCCAATACATATTCAATTAATGTATCATCAATTTTTGCCTTTGATTCGGCTGGCAAAAAGTTGAGAATAAATTTGACTGCATCGTCTTCGTCGTAAACCAATAAATCGTCGTCCTGTGCTTTCATACTGTAATTATTTATATTATTTGTTTTTTATGATAAAATTAGGTATTCAAAGGTAGTAATTTTTTATTATTCAATGCCTTTCGTCGATTTGTTTTAATTATTATTTCGAAAAAAAGTTGACAGTCAACTCAAATTATTCATTTATATACTGTTGAATTGGTTCGACCAGCAAAGACGTTTCTCACAGATAACCGTAACTTACCATCGAAAAACCACAGCTTTGGGTATCAAAGCGTTTTGTTTATTGTTTCTATATAGTTCAGCAATTCATCACGCCCAATTCTTTTTTCGGACGAAGTACTAAAAATCGGTGGAAGCTCTTCCCATATTTCCTTCAGTTTTTCGCGGTAAGCTTTCATGCTTTCCTTTGCTTTCACTGCCGACATTTTATCGAGTTTTGTAAATACAATGGCAAAAGGAATTCCATTTTCGCCCAGCCAGGTCATGAACTCAACATCAATTTTCTGTGGAACATGTCTGCTGTCGATCAGCAAAAACAGACAGGTCAACTGTTCGCGATACAAAATATAGCTTTCGATAATAGTTTGTAGTTGCTCTCTCATTTTTTTACCTGTAGTGGCAAAGCCATAACCAGGCAAATCCACCAAATGCCAATTATTGTTGATAAGAAAATGATTGATCAATAATGTTTTTCCTGGTTTCGACGATGTCATAGCCAAGCCATTTTTGTTTGTCAACATATTGATAAGCGACGATTTGCCCACGTTGGAACGACCGATAAATGCATATTCGGGCAATTGACTTTCGGGGCATTTTCTGAAATCGGTATTGCTAATTACAAATTCTGCTGATTTTATATCCATTTGTTTAATTTTTTATTTTTGATTTAACTCAACTGTATTGATTTCTTTTTTGCGGAAGAACCATAAACCAGCGAAAGTGATAAATCCGTTGATCATCAATAATTCATATCCAAAGGAGTAATTCCAAATGCTCTTGCTCGAATAGTCGAGCACAGCACAAATCACCGGAGATGCAATAGCAAGATAAGGAACGACTTTGTCATTTACTTTCAGCTTCGTAAACAGTCCGAAAGCAAATAATCCCAATAGTGGGCCGTAGGTATATGAAGCAATAGTATAAATGGCATCAATCACACTTTTGTTGTTTACCGCTTTAAAAATCAAAATAATTAGTGCAAAGATAATTGAAATACAGATATGAATGATCATTCGTGTACGTTTTGCCTTTTTATTGTCCTGATGCTGTACATCCAGAATATCCACCGAAAACGAAGTCGTGAGTGCAGCTAAAGCAGAATCGGCGCTGGAGAAAGCAGCAGCTATAATTCCAATTACAAAGAATACCAATACTGATTTTCCTAAATAAGTAGTGGCAAATAGCGGCAAAATTTCGTCGGACAAAAGCGGTAAGGCAATGTTATTTTGTGCGGCAAGCATCAATAGCATCGCTCCCAGACTGAGAAACAAAAAATTAACCGGCACAAAAGAAAAACCGTACCAGTACATGTTTTTCTTAGCATCTTTAAGGTTTCTGCAGGTCAGATTCTTTTGCATCGAATCCTGATCGAGACCTGTCATTACGATAGCAATAAAAATACCACTGAAAAATTGTTTAAAAAAATTCTGTTTCGTATGCCAGTCATCGAATACAAATATACGCGTTTTATCACTGTTCACAAGATTGCTTATTAATTCGCCAAAGCTAAAATCGAGGCGCTGCGATACCTGTACGACAATCAGAACAAGACAGGAAATCATAATAATCGTTTGTAAAGTGTCAGTCCAAACTATTGTTTTAATGCCACTTCTGAAAGTGTACATCCAAATAAGTAAAATGATACCACACACGGTTAGCGCAAAAGGTACATTCCATCTGTCGAACACAATGGTTTGCAAAATGAGCGCAACAACATACAGTCGGGCAGCTGCACCAATTGTTTTCGAAAGCAGGAAAAAAGAAGCACCTGTTTTATAGGCTCTTTTTCCAAAACGTGTATCCAGATAAGTATAAATGGAAGTCAGGTTAAGTTTGTAATACAGTGGAAGTAGTACATTGGCAATCACCATGTATCCGAAAAAGAATCCGAATACGGTTTGCATATAAGTAAAATCTATGCTGCGCACCATGCCTGGTACCGACACAAAACTCACTCCCGAAATAGATGAACCCACCATTCCAATGGCTACAATCCACCAGGGCGACTTTTTGTTTCCAAGAAAAAAAGCATCGTTATCGGTACTTTTCCTGCTGGTAATAGCCGATATCAACAATAACACAGAGAAATAAACAGCAATAATAATAAGAATAAGAGTGCCTGACATGATAAATAAAGTTTTTTTTGAAGAGTGCAAAAGTAACAAAAAAAACTTGCCACCTGACCTCTCAGGGCAAAATAGAATAATCCGATATTTTTTGTAAATTTGCAATCAATAAACGAAGAAAATTCAAATTCATTATATACATTTATTGTGAGTCAACAACAATATTCTTCCGGATTGCTCGAAAACGCTGTGCATGAGTTCTCGAAGTTACCGGGAATTGGGCGAAAAACAGCTTTACGGCTGGCGCTGCATTTACTCAAACAACCCGAAGCGGAAGTAGAATTATTTGGAAATACACTGATTAGCCTGCGCAAAAAAATAATTTATTGCAGGGTATGCCATAATATATCGGATACCGAAGTATGCAATATTTGTAGCAATGTTTCGCGCGACAATTCAACGATTTGTGTTGTCGAAAACATAAGGGATGTGATGTCGATAGAAAACACTCAACAGTTCAGGGGTTTGTATCACGTTTTGGGTGGCATTATATCGCCCATGGATGGCATTGGGCCTGCCAATCTTGAAATTGAAAGTCTTATCAATCGCGTGCAGACCGAAGAGATTAAAGAGGTGATTTTGGCTTTGAGCACTACTATGGAAGGTGATACCACCAACTTTTACATTTATCGAAAGTTAGTGCCTTTCGGGACTAAAATTACAACCATTGCCCGTGGCATTGCCATTGGCGACGAGCTTGAATATGCCGACGAAATAACGCTGGGACGCTCGATACTGAACAGAGTCGATTTTTCGAATTCGATGAAGTAACTTATACGGAATAAGGATCTCAAAAGTTCAAACAACTAAATATTTTTAGAAACAAAACAAAAATGAAAAAAACGCTAACCAAACTTACAATTGCCTATTATGTAGTTTACATTGCTGCTGTATTGGCTGCAACTGCTGGCTATTATATTCTCAAAGAAGGAGTCAGTATTGATGCCCAAAGCCAGACAGGTATCACCATATCTTCGGCTCTTATTATCTTTATCATTGGGTCCATTCCTGTCACTCTTGGACTTTTTCATCGTTATACAAAAAAAATAGCGACACTTGAAGATGTACAAATCAGAGTAAAAAAATATGAAATGGCATCCTATTTACGTCTGACTATTATTGGATTAGGATTAATACTTGGTGTTTTGTTTTTCTACATTCTCCATTCGCAATCCATGCTTTTTTGTGCAGGAATTGCTGCCATTGCACTTTTTTTCTGTAAACCGTCGACATCAAAAATGATAAATGATATCGATTTAGACAATTTAAACGACTAATTATTCCATAAAACGCATTATAAAAATTATGACTATTGCAGTAGATTTTGATGGTACCATAGTGACGCACGAATATCCTAAAATTGGTCGGGATATCCCATTTGCCATCGACACCTTAAAACGTTTACAAAAAGATTTTCAGGTGATACTTGTTCTGTGGACTGTGCGCGAAGGAAGATTGCTCGACGAAGCTGTAGAGTACTGCAGAGAACGCGGGCTCGAATTCTACGCGGTAAACGCCAATTATCCCGAAGAAAATGAAAGAGAACAACAGCCACGTAAACTGAAAGCCGATTTGTTTATCGACGACAGAAACCTGGGCGGATTGCCCGACTGGGGAGTTATTTATCAAATGATTGCCTCGGGTAGCCATTTACAGCCTGTACCCACTCCTGTTCATGATGAATATCCTCCAAAGAAAAAAGGATTTTTACAATCATTGCTTGGTGGTTAAATTATAAAATTTTAGTTTTGCTTTCCTTTCCTATAGCGTTTTAATTTTTAGATAATCGGACATAAATATAAAAATAATGTTACTCGAAAATGAAAAAATAAGACTAAGAGCCATTGAACCAAATGATTTGGAACAATTGTACATTTGGGAAAACGATCCCGATATTTGGATGGTTGGAAATGCACGACAGCCTTACTCAAAGTTTATACTGAAGCAATACATAATCAACTCAGGACAGGATATTTACGAAAACAAACAGTTGAGATTGATGCTCGTTGATAAAGGGACAAATAAAACTGTAGGTACAGTAGATCTGTTCGATTTTGATATGCACAACAGTCGTATAGCTTTGGGGTTATTTGTCGACAAGGGTCATCAGGGCAAAGGTTATGCAAAATCAGCACTTCATTTGGTGGAGGATTATGTTTTTAATTTTTTACAGATTCAGCAACTTTATTGCCATATAGCCGAAACAAATACCGTGAGCAGAAAGATGTTCGAAAACGAAGGGTACGAGTCCAACGGAATACTTAAAAACTGGATAAAAACTTTAGACGGATACGATAATATCATTGTCTTTCAACGTTTCAGAAAAACAGAATAAAGCAATTTATAAACATCAACGAGGCTGTTAGCATTTTTGCCGACAGCCTCGTTGGTGTTTTTATACAATGTGCCTTAAATCACTCGTCATTCGGCCTTTACAACGTAAACCTGACCTGTTTCGTACCGGATAATCTCTACAAGCGTACCTTTTTCAATAAATCCATCTTCGGAAACAGCATCGTAGGTTTTACCGTCGACCTGCACTTTGCCCGACAGACGCAAAACAGTGGATGCTACTCCCTGCTGCCCGATTAGTTCTTTTGCATCCATCAAAACTCCGACATAACCTGACTCATTATCAAGAGTCTTCACCAATGCCACGTTTCTGAATATCCCTTTTGTACCAATTTTGCTGCTCAGATAGATAATCAATGCAAACGAGAGTGTTATTCCTCCGGTTACCGTAATGAATGCTTTTCCAATTGCTCCTGTTTCAACCGATTCGAAATTGAACACCACATTGTTCAGCAAACTAAGCGTGAGTCCTGATATGACAAGTATTATTCCCGAAATACCTGCTACACCAAATCCCGGAATAACAAACAGCTCAAGCGCCACAAGCACAAGACCGATTATGAAAATCAGAATTTCCCAGTTGGCGGCCAAGCCATCAATATAGAGTGGAGCAAAGTAAAGTACGGCAGCTGTTATGGCAACTCCAAGCGGAAAACCGATACCCGGTGTTTGTAGTTCAAAATAGATGCCGCCCACAATAAGCATTATAAGCAATCCCTGTAATACCGAACTCATTAAGAAACCCTTTATATTGTCCCATGCAGTTGGCTCAAAAACAACAAGTTCGTAGTCTTTTACCTTCAGCTGTTTTTCAATTACTTCTTCTACATTATTGGCCATTCCTTCACAGTAATTGTATTTTATTGCTTCCAATGCAGTGAAAGTTAGTGTTTTTCCTGAATCAATTATACCCGGAATCACTGTCCGGTCGTCTACCATGGCTTCGGCAATCAGGGGATCTCGCTTCCAATTAAAAGTAGTGTCCGAACCATTAATTATAGTGTCTTTACCATGTGCTTCGGCTGTAGCTCGCATGGTGGCACGCATATACGACTGATATTTATCGGGCATCTGAGCACCTGTTTCGTTCACCACTGTAGCAGCGCCAATGCTTCCTCCGGGACGCATGTATATTTTGTCGCAGGCGATGGCAATAAGCGCTCCGGCCGATGCAGCATTGTTATCGACAAATACATAGACCGGAATGTCTGAATTCAGTATTTTGGTTCGGATAGAATCGGCATATACAACCTCTCCCCCATAAGTATTCATGTGGATAAGTATTGCATCTGCCTTTGTTTCTGATGCTTCTGCAAAACCTTTTTGAATATAAAGCCAGGTAGTACTGCCAATATCTTTTTTTAAATCTATTTTAAAAATAAGTTGATCGGCTCCAAAAACAGCGTTTAAACCTGTTGTAATAACTACAAATATTAAACAAATATAAAATTTACGAATCATAAAAATATTTTTGTTCAAATGTACACAATTATAAAAAAAAACTTGTACATTTGTAGTGAAAATAACTAATAATATTTTCAAAAGAGTTCTTTATTTGCATTATTCAGTATAGACAGCTGACAATCAATTACTTATTTCTCTTTCAAAAGTTTTTTCAAAAGAATTGAGTTTTTCACATCCGAAAGATCAATTCGCAATTAAGATTTTATTACTTAATTGAAATTATTCACACGTAAAACTTGAAAAGTATGAAAAATGTTCAAATTGAAAATGAATTGGTAGCGTTACAAAGTAACATGCGCAACTTTGCTTTCTCACTCACATTAAACCGTGATGAGGCTGAGGACTTATTGCAGGACACAACGTTAAAAGTATTGGATAATCAGGAAAAATTTACTGACAATGTAAACTTTAAAGGTTGGGTTTTAACGATAATGAAGAATATTTTTATTAACAATTATCGTAAAATCGTACGTAATCAAACCGTGGTTGACAAGACTGAAGACTTACACCACTTAAATCTACCTCAAAATTCCGGTTTCGATAGTCCCGAAGGTTCATATGCCATTGGCGAAATCACCAACAGCATTGAAGCATTTGCCGATGAGTATCGTATCCCCTTCTCTATGCACATTCAGGGATTTAAATACGAAGAGATTGCTCAGACCATGAATTTACCAATTGGTACAGTAAAAAGCAGAATTTTTCTTGCCCGCAAACGCTTGCAGGAACAATTAAGAGATTATCGTTATTAATGCAAACTCATTAATTTTTAAAAAGCCGAAGAACAACACTTCGGCTTTTTTGTTAAATGATATATGGCATTTGAACTTTTGCCTGAACATATTCTTCAAAGTCGCTTTATGCTGTCGGTTCTCCCGAACTCTTAGTATAACAATTATCAGTTCAATAAAATTCTTTTATTTAAATTTTGAGTATGAATACCGCTATTGTAATGTTAGGTGCAAATGTAAATCAGGAGGAAAACCTGACAAAAGCTAAGAACAGATTAAATGATTTCTTCGAAATCCTTGACGAAAGCACTATTCTCATCACTCAGCCCATCGGAAAAAAGTACAAGACCGAGTTTCATAACCAGGCAATAAAAATTCTTTCCGACGATACGGCCAAGGAAACGGTTAAGCATTTCAAACATATTGAAAATGAAATGGGAAGATCGGCTCAAACCAATCAGAGAGGAGAAGTGCCTATCGATATTGACCTGATTTTTTGGAATGGAGTTCAGAAACGGAGCGATTATGACAAATATCCCTTTGTGAAGCAATGTGTTGATGAAATTAAGAATAATCCCGAACTTATCAGCTAATTTTCCTGATAGTTTATCGATGCAACTCTTTTTTCGTCTATCTATTTCAGCACGCTTTATGTTGATAGAGCCCACCAGTCGTTTCGCTATTATTCTACAATCATTTTTCCGTTTATAGCTGATCGTTTATTTGTTTGTTTGTAAATTTTGAGTAACTTTGGTGTTTTTCCGAATAAAAATCAACAAAATTATCTAACATACAGTTATGAAACATTTTCCGCCATCAGAACTTATCATCAATAGCGATGGAAGTATTTTTCATCTTCATTTAAAACCAGAACAACTAGCCGATAATATAATACTTGTAGGAGATCCGGGGCGTGTAGCTTTGGTAGCCAAGTATTTCGACACCCAGGAATGTTCAGTGTCGAGCCGTGAATTTAACACAATCACAGGAACTTATAAAGGAAAGCGTATTTCTGTAATTTCGACGGGTATTGGTACCGACAATATCGATATCGTTGTGAATGAACTGGATGCCCTTGCTAATATCGATCTGGTTACCCGTACCGAAAAGACTGAATTCCGTCAGTTAAACATTGTTAGGATTGGCACTTCGGGAGGTATGCAGCCCGATATACCGCTTGGAAGTTTCCTGATATCAGTGAAATCAATTGGTTTCGATGGAATGCTTAATTTTTATGCCGGACGCGATGCGGTGAGCGATTTACCATTTGAGGCGGCGCTAAAGGAGCAATTGAACTGGAATGCACAACTGGCTTCGCCTTATGTTGTGGATGCCGATACCGACCTTGTAGAACGTATAGGAAAGACTGATATGTTACATGGTGTCACTATTTCGGCCAACGGGTTTTATGGACCACAGGGACGGGTTTTGCGCATCGATTTGGCCGATATGCAAATCAACGATAAGATAGAGAACTTCCGTTTTGGAGACTACAAAATAACAAACTACGAAATGGAAGGTTCGGCCATTGCCGGTCTCTCGAAACTTATGGGGCACAAAGCCATGACAGTGTGTTGTATTATTGCTAATCGCCGGGTAGAAGCGGCCAATACAAACTACAATCCATACATTGAAAAACTTGTTCAAACAGTATTGGATAGAATTTAAAGACAATTCATAACTGGCTGAACAAAGGCTTATTTTGCAGTAAATCTGCTTTTTTCTTATGACACAAAAAACATCCGTTGCGGAGGTAAAAAAAAATAGAATTATTTATCTGATACTTGGTTTAATGTGTTTACTTCCGGGCATTTTTTATGCAACCAAAAGTTTAACATTCGACGATAGCCTTGTAAAGAAAATATCATATTTATTCATCTCGCTTAGTTTGTTTTTGTTGCCGTTTCTTTTTTTTAAGGCGAAAACAGCATTTAGCTTGTCTATTATTTATGTTATTTTCTCGCCTTTAGAAATTATTCATCTATTTATGTATAAAGCCGGGGTGAGCTCCGGCTTTATGCTTTTGATATTTCAGACAAACTTAAGCGAAGCCCTGGAAGTGCTATCTTCTTTTTCAATAATTGCAATTATATATATACTTCTGCTTATAGCGTACATAGTGCTTATTATCAATATAAAAGAG
Organism: uncultured Paludibacter sp.; assembly: GCA_964390175.1. GTDB lineage: Bacteria > Bacteroidota > Bacteroidia > Bacteroidales > Paludibacteraceae > Paludibacter. The sequence goes on along the minus strand of CAYMHE010000018.1, from coordinate 2,700 downwards.
GATGGATATTTATTAAGTCGGAAATACAGGTTATATGCAGGAGTCTTTGTCAGTGCGATATTCATAAGTCTGTATGTATATACTTTTTCATTGGGGCTTGGATTAACTCCCACAGTGGCTAAAGCATATCATTTTTCGAACAAGGCATATATTCAGAAGTTTAATAAAATTTATCCCATTGATATATTTTTAGCTGCTCAAAGTGCTTTTAAAACAAGGTCGAAAATCAACAATTCGTCTGAAGAACTCAGGAACTTCAGCTTTAATTCAAAACCGGGTAACCATTTCGCCGAAAGAGAAATATATGTTTTTGTAATTGGTGAAACTGCAAGGTATGCAAATTTCGGGATCAACGGATATCATAGGAATACAAGTCCGAAACTGAGCGCTATAAATCATTTAAATTCCTTTCAGAATGTGTTTACCGAAGCAAACTTTACTGAAGGTTCGTTGCCCATTCTGCTCACAAGAGCTACTGCTACCAACTTTCACATATCAGGAAAGGAGAAGTCGATACTTGAAGCATTCAAAGAAGCCGGATATAGTACTTATTGGATTTCGAACCAGTCTTTCAGTAATCCTTTTATTGGACGAATAGCCTCAGAAGCTACTGCTAAATACTCAACAGTCAAGGATTTTGACTCGGCCAATAACTATGATACATCTTTGTATCCCTACTTCGACAAAGTGTTGGCAAAGAACGAAAAGAAGCAGTTTATTGTTATTCATACATTGGGAAGTCATTTCAGGTATAATTTCAGATATTCTGAACAGTTTCGAAAATTCAGACCCGACTTCACAGGATCTTTTGGCTATACGGCCATCAACAAGTCGAACAAAGAAAAATTGATAAACACTTATGATAACTCGATACTTTTTACAGATTATTTTTTAGCCGGAATTATCAAAAAAATACAGCAATACAAGTGTGTAAGTTATATGTATTATATTTCCGACCATGGCGAAAACCTGTTCGACAACGGAAATGCAGTGTTACACGGAGGAACAACCCCCACAACTTACGACCTGCATGTACCTTTGTTTGTGTGGACATCGGGCCGATACAACGCACTTTTCCCTGAAAAGGTAGCAGCTGTACAACACAATGTAAGCAAATCCATTAGTTCATCGGTGACCTTTCACTCATTGCTTGATTTATCAAACATTGATGTTCCGGATAAAAATGATCAGAAAAGTATAGCTTCAACAAAATTAAAGTCCGATACGACAAGAAAAATGTTGAATAGCAATATGGAAACAGTAATAATAAAATAAATTTTACTCATATAACCTTACAAAACAATGTATTACTCAGAAACAACAATTTGCGCCATATCTACTCCGCCGGGAATGGGCGGTATTGCAGTAATCCGCTTGTCGGGACCCGCAGCATTTAGCATTTGTGATAAAATATTTTTTCCGGCCCGAAAAGAAGCTTCGTTGTCGGAAGCCAAAAGTCATACGCTTTTGTATGGCGAGATATTCGACAACAACGAGGCTGTCGACGAGGTAGTGTTGAGCGTTTTCCGTAATCCTCATTCTTTTACAGGTGAAGATGTAGCCGAAATTTCATGCCATGGATCGGTGTATATACAACAGCGTATTCTTCAACTGCTTTTAGATAATGGTTGTACCCTGGCAAAGCCGGGAGAGTTCACTCAGCGTGCTTTTCTGAACGGTAAAATGGACCTTTCGCAAGCCGAAGCTGTTGCCGACTTAATCGCCTCTGGCTCGGCTGCTTCGCATCGTATGGCTATGACCCAAATGCGTGGAGGCTTTTCGGCCGAACTATTGCATCTGAGAACACATTTACTCAATTTTGTATCGCTTATCGAATTAGAACTTGATTTCTCGGAAGAAGATGTTGAGTTTGCCGACCGCACCCAGCTGAATCATTTAGCATTTGAAATAGAGCAACTCATTGCCAGACTTTCCGATACATTCAGAGTTGGGAACGCGCTTAAGAATGGCATTCCTGTAGCGCTTGTAGGCGAAACAAATGTAGGTAAATCAACTTTACTTAACGTGTTGCTCAATGAAGAAAGAGCAATTGTATCTGACATTCATGGTACTACGCGCGATGTGATAGAGGACTCGATTAATATTGAAGGAGTTACTTTCAGATTTATCGACACCGCCGGCATACGCGACACAAAGGATAAAATTGAAAGTATGGGCATTGAACGCACCTATCAGAAAATTGAACAAGCGTCCATTGTTCTGTGGATCTTAGATTGCACTCAACTCAGCGAACACATTGAATGGCTTACCGATAAAATTGAACAGAGAGCAAAAGGAAAGAAGATAATATTGGTATTCAATAAGATAGATAAAATTGCTGAAGAAGAAAGAGATGTGCTGAATTTACTTTTCGAACAGTTCGAAGGCGAACGAATTTATATATCTGCCAAAAACAAACTTCATACCGATGAGCTTAAAAAATCATTGGTAGAGGCAGCACAATTGCCGACATTGCAACCGGGCGATGTTGTTGTAAACAATATACGTCATTACGAAGCGCTTCAAAAAGCATTGGCCTCTATTCGCAGAGTGAAAGATGGCCTTGAAAGTGGAATTTCGGGTGATTTCCTTTCGCAGGACATTAGGGAATGTATGCATTTTCTGGGCGAAATAACAGGACAAATCTCGAACGATGAAATCCTTGGAAATATCTTCGGAAAATTCTGTATTGGAAAGTAA
>CAYMHE010000017.1:0-38647 GCA_964390175.1 uncultured Paludibacter sp. | reverse complement strand
AAATTGGCTCCTTTTTTTATTTTATATCGAAACTTTTATCGGACAACAATAATTTATAATACAATTACTATTGGCACACAGACCTGGATGGCAGAAAACCTGAAAACTACCCACTATCGCACTGGTGAAGCAATAGGAACTACAACGCCGGCAACCAAAAGCATTTATGCTGAAAGTACACCCAAATACCAGTGGGCGTATAGTGGAGATGAGAACTTGGCTGCCAAATATGGCAGACTTTATACCTGGTATGCTGTAGCCGACAACCGCAACATAGCTCCTGCTGGCTGGCATGTAGCCTCAGATGCAGAGTGGACAACACTCGAAAACTACCTGATAGAAAATGGATATAATTACGATGGTACAACCACCGGTAATAAAATAGCCAAATCATTAGCTGCTACTACCGACTGGTATTCCTATGGAGGGTTCGGTTCTATCGGCAATGATTTAACAAAAAACAACAACTCTGGTTTTACAGCTTTGCCGAGTGGTGGCCGCAGTGCCGATGGTACGTTCGACAGCATTGGATACTTCGGTAGCTGGTGGAGTTCTACCGAGTACAAAACCTCCACCTGGGGCAGGTACTTGAGCTACGATAGCAGCAATCTGAACAGGGGCGACGGCTGCAAGCAGACTGGGTTCTCAGTGCGTTGCGTTAGGGATTATTAATCTATTTGTCTATTTGATTAATTTATTTGTTTAACATAAACCACACTCCCCCTCGTTTGCAACGAGGGGTTTCTGGTTATTTGTTTATAACAAAGAGATATGTAATCTTACGATGATATATTAGTTCTTTTTTATTTACAAAACTATCTTTTTTGCGTTGAAAACGCTCAACCATTTCCCCCTCGTTGCAAACGAGGGGGAGTAGAGTGGCTATATAGCAAAAGAGGCTGGCTCAATTCTAATTTTGAGACAGCCTCTTGTGATGTGATTTCCGTTTGTTAGTACCTGCTGTACGCCGACTGTACAAATGAAACAGCCTGCGTGTAGATTGGTTTTGTGAATTCAACGAAAAGGTCTTGTTGCGGCGGAGGAAGCATTGCTTTTTTTTCGCACATTTTCTTTTGTTCCGCTGTCAATGCTCTGTCATCGCCTTGAAAAGCGGCCCACTCAGTTGCCCAAACGTATTGTCCGCTAAAATTCTTCAATTGAAGCTCACGGTTGGTTTGCGTATCGATAATGCGTAGACTTAGCACACCACCCGAACTTATTTCCTGACGTTTGGTGGTGAGTTTTGCTTTTACTGTATTATACGAATTATAAGTTTTACCGTCTACTTTAACGGTTCCAACAATAACGCTGTCGCGGGTTACATCTTTAGTGTTAGTGGTTTCAAGGATATTGCCAACACTGAAATCTTCGAAATTCAACACAATGTATTGGTGAGGATTGTTCATGTTTGCGTCGGCAGCTTCTTCTTCGGAATAGAAACGCACGAAACGATTTTTGGTTCTTTTAGTCATCTCGGCCAACAGGTTTACATAGAAAAAGTCAGCCGAATACTGGTACTTCTTGCTGGTGTAAGGTTTCTGAACAATGACCCGGAGTGTGGCCGAATATCGCGCTTCATCAATTTTGTCGATCACATCTTTGTAGCCGTTCACGTAGCTATTTGCTTTAATAAAATGCTGATATCCAACTCGTGCTTGTTCAACGGTATTGTAAGCCAATGCCTTTACTCCCATATTGTAAGCTTGTTCCGCTGCCATTTGTTTAGCATTGCTTAGTTCAGCTACATATTCAGCAGGCTGAGGAATCAACTCGTAAGCTTTCGGACAGGCGTAAATGGCATTCGCCAGTTGATTTACTCTGTTGTACTGATCAACTAAAATATCAAATTTGTCTGTAGTATTTGCCAACAGAGCATTCTCAATTTCGCGCATGGCCGTTTTTTGTGCCATCGGATAGGCTTGCGTAAGCGCATCCTGTGCCTTTTTGTTGTCGGGTTTGGAGCGCAACCTATCGATGGATTCCATACACGCTTTGTAATAGTCGCCGTGTTTGTATGCTTTTTGGCCGGTTGAACACGATGTGATAATGAATACAACAATACTGAAAAGCAGAAGATGATAGGTTTTTTTCATGACTAAATTGTATTTGTGTTTACATTCTTTCCGGAACTTCGATGCCAAGTAATTGCATCCCGGTTTTGATGACCTTGGCCACGGATGCCGAAAGTACCAAACGGAACTGTTTCAATGCTTCATTTTCTTCTTTCATAATGCTGAAATCGTGATAGAACTGGTTGAATTCCTTTACCAATTCATATTCGTAATTGGCAATCAGGGCCGGACTGAATTCGGTACCTGCTTCTTTTACAACAGCAGGGAATGCCGAAAGCAACTGAATAAGGTAACTTTCTTTTTCGGAGATAACGAGCGATGTGTTCAATCCGGCGTCGAAATTAATTTCCTGTTCGGCAGCTTTGCGGAGCACCGATTTGATACGGGCATGTGTGTATTGAATAAACGGACCTGTGTTGCCATTAAAATCGATGGATTCTTTGGGGTTAAAGGTCATGTTTTTACGTGGATCTACTTTAAGAATAAAATACTTCAACGCTCCGAGTCCTACCATGCGCGCAATGCTTTCAATTTCTTCGGGGGCGCAATTATCAAGTTTTCCCAATTCCATGGAAGTTTCGCGGGCAGTGTTGATCATTTCGGTCATAAGGTCGTCGGCATCCACAACGGTTCCTTCGCGGCTTTTCATTTTGCCTTCGGGAAGTTCCACCATGCCGTACGAGAAATGTACGAGGTCTTTTCCCCATGCATAGCCGAGTTTGTCGAGCAAAATAGATAACACCTGAAAGTGATAATTCTGTTCGTTCCCCACTACATAAACCATTTTTCTGATATCGAAATCGTTGTATCGGAGTTTGGCAGTGCCTATGTCCTGAGTCATGTACACCGAAGTGCCATCGGCGCGCAACAATAGTTTTTCATCCAGTCCATCGGCGGTAAGGTCGGCCCAAACCGAACTATCATCGCGTTGATAGAATGATTTTTCGGCTACCCCGCGTTCCACTTCCGATTTACCAGTGAGATAGGTTTGCGATTCGTAATATATTTTATCGAAATCAACGCCCATTTGTTTGTATGTTTCGTCGAATCCGGCATACACCCAGGCATTCATGGTTTCCCACAATTGGCGTACTTCGGCATCGTTATTTTCCCAGGCCAACAACATTTTCTGGGCTTCGAGGATCAAAGGAGTGTTTTTCTTGGCTTCTTCTTCAGTCATGCCTTTCTCCATCAATGCTTTTATCTCGGCTTTATAAGCTTTATCGAAAACCACATAGTATTTACCCACAAGGTGATCGCCTTTCATGCCCGAACTTTGTGGTGTTTCGCCGTTACCGAAAAGTTTCCAGGCAAGCATCGATTTGCAGATATGAATGCCACGATCGTTTACGATATTTGTTTTTACAACTTTCCAGCCGTTTGCTTTTTGTATTTCGGCAATACTAAATCCGAGGAGATTGTTGCGGATATGGCCTAAATGAAGTGGTTTGTTGGTGTTGGGCGATGAATATTCAATCATCATGGTGTCGGCATCTTCGGAGGGCAGTTTTACTCCGAAATATTCATCAGCATTGATGCTGTTGAGTAACTCAAGCCAGTAGGAGGGTGTGATGGAAAGGTTTAGAAATCCTTTGATCACATTGAATTTTGAAACCATAGTATTGTTTGCAACTATAAATTCACCTATTTCGGCTCCGGCTCCTTCGGGCGATTTGCGCGCCGCTTTGGCAAACGGAAATACGACTACAGTTATATCACCTTCAAATTCTTTTTTTGTTTTCTGAATTTGTATCTGGCTTGTTTCAATATCAATATTGTAAAGCGTTTTGACTGATTGCGCTACGACGGACTGAATGGTTGCTTCTAAATTCATTTGTTGTGTGTGTTATTAAGCTGCAAAGATACTAAAATATGCGAAATCTGTAAATACAAAAAATTGCCTGCTTTTCAATGCGAAAAACAGGCAATCGGTCGGTGTGGAATCTTTTTTATTTGAGAGTTTTAAAATAATTTCCAGGCTAAAGAAATAACAAAGGTGCTTGCAGGCATCCGTGCCAGTGTTTCTCCGTTGTATGTTGCGTCTACCATATTGTCGATGATGTTATAACGGGCATCGATGGCAAACATAAGTACGTCGATACCAGCTCCGACTTCCAGTCCAATTTTCGCCTTTTTGGTTTCGTATTTCAGTTGTCCAAGGTCGAAATCACCACCTGCAATATTGTTGAAGTCGAGCGAAGAACCGGCAAGAAAGCGAAATTTGGGTCCTGCAAATGTGCGCACATTAAGAATTTTAAGATCAATAAGTTTGTAACCGAGGAGTAAGGGCACATCGATGGCGCTCACATTCACTAATTTATCGAGCGTCACTTCGCCGTTCGATACATCTTCAAAAGTAACCTGATATTCCTTTTTCTGCATTGTGTACAGCAATTCGGGTTCAAAATAGAACTTGTCCATCGTTACCCGTGCAAATACACCGGCGTGAAAATTATTGCTCATTTCGGATTTCACTGAATTCAGGTCGTACGAGCCTGTAGTGACAGAGCCAAAATTACCAAGGGTAAGCGATGAATTATATCCTGCTTTTATTCCAAAATTAAGTTGGGCATGAGCCACAGTGGACCAACAGAATAAAATGGCTGAGAATATTACGATATAAGTTTTTTTCATTTGTAGAGTTTTTTATTAAAACGTGTGAATCATTGTAAATGTTATATCTACCTGATATTAATGTTCATTTTTCTTCAGCTTGTGTATCACTAATTTCGAACTGTCGAAATATAAATCGTTTTTATCGGGTACATCAATCAGATATTCTTTCTTCAAACGGTTTGATAACTTCCTGTCGCGCAACCAAATGTTGAAATCCTTGATCTGAGCATAACTCAAACCATAATCGGCAGCCCATTTCGCTAAATCGCTTATTGAATCGTTAACTGCTATTTTTTTTGTGGGTATCAATTGATAATAGTCATCATTTCCAACATTATATCCAAATTTTTCGGGATGCTCCAACAGCTGTTTCATGGCCATGATTCTGAACATATAACGGCTGCTCTCAGTGTTCAGGTACATGTCGAAAGCATCTTCAACGTTTTGTTTTTCCAATTCACCCGAAATTCGTCCCATGCCGGCGTTGTAGGATACGGCAACGGTAGTCCAGCTACGATATTTATTGAATGCGCTTTTTAAGTATTTACAGGCAGCTTCGGTTGCTTTTTCAATATGATAACGTTCGTCCACTTCAGCGCTTACTTCGAGGCCAAATTGTTCAGCAGTGGCAGGCATCAATTGCCATATGCCGGCAGCTTTGGCCGGCGATTGTGCACGCGGATCGAGCGAACTTTCGATCACTGCAAGGTATTTAAAATCGTCGGGGATATTATTTTTCTTTAGTATTGGTTCAATGATGGGCAGGTATTTATTGGCACGCTTAATAAGCAGCAAACTCGTTGAATGCTGGTACGCAATAATTGTTTGCTCGCGGTCGAAGCGTTCGCGCATATCGTAGCGATCCAACGGAATGGTTTGTCCTGCAAATTGAATTTTCGAAGGGATAGGTAATGAATTCACAGGGTCGATAGCCTGTAAATTTTGTGTGCAAAGTATGAGCAAAAGGAAGGAAATTGTTGATAATAAACGCATAATCATAAATTTGTATTTTATTTCTATTGAATGCAAATTTAAAATTTAATTTTCAGTAAATACGAAAATACAAAAGCTGTAACCACAATTCTTTGAAACACAAAATTAAAATTCATATCTTTGCATTTCATTTTCAATACATTCATAGGCTTAAACAAACAACAAAATTTAAGCCAAAAACATATTCAGCATGAAAAGAGCTATCTTTCCGGGTACTTTCGATCCGTTTACTATAGGACATTACAGCATTGTAATGCGCGGATTGAATATCTTCGACGAAATCGTTATCGGTATCGGGCACAACCAATCAAAGAAAACGCTTTTTTCGATTGAAAAGCGCATAGAAATGATTCAACAAGCATTTGCGGACGAACCAAGGGTAAAAGTAATGGCTTATAACAGTCTGACAATTGATTTTGCGCAGTCGGTGGATGCAGGTTTTGCTTTGCGAGGTTTGCGTACGGTGGGCGATTTCGAATACGAGCGTACAATTGGCGATACAAATCGCAGTCTCACAGGGCTCGAAACAGTTATTCTTTTTACCGAGTCGGCTTATGCGCACATCTCGTCAACGGTGGCCCGCGATTTGATTTCGTACGGAAAAGATATTTCTGACTTTTTGCCTCCTCATGTAAAACTCTGATTGAGTGGTATTGATGAAAACCAGCCAGTGTCGTGTGAAAAATGGCGCAATAGAAATGTCGTAATATTCTGTCGCCAATAATTTTCAAATCTTTAAATCTTCAAATTGTCGAATTAATAACTCACTCGGCCGTTCTATCATTCCTGTATCCCATTTATGAACAAGCAAAACACAGCTTTGTTGTTTTAATTATGCGCTGTGTTTCAATTAAGCATTATTAATCAAACTAAATTCTCATTAATGAAGAATTTGAATACTTTTGTGATCATTTTTTTTAGCACTTTTTTTATACTCAATATTACAATTATGAAAAGAACACTCTTGGTCAGCCTGTTATTGGTTTGTTTTTCTTTTGCAGCTTTTTCGGCAGATCAGAAAATCAACGATCGCACCTTCAGAATCAGTAAAAATATGTCGGTTTTCAATTCCGTTTTTCGTGAGCTGGATGCTTTTTATGTCGATACGCTGAATTATGATAAAATGATGAAAACTGCCATTGACCAGATGCTGGGTAAGATAGATCCTTACACTGTGTATATGCCCGAAGAAGAAACTGCTGATCTTACTTTTATGACCACAGGCGAATATGCGGGCATCGGCGCTATGATTATGAAGAAAGGAAACGAAATTTGTGTCTCGGAACCTTACGAAGGTTTGCCTGCTCAGCGCAATGATGTGAGAGCAGGGGATGTGATCCTCGAAGTTGATGGTAAAGCGGTAGCCGGAAAAGAAGTGAGCGAAGTAAGCGCCATGCTCAAAGGAACGCCAAATACGACGATTAAACTCAAGCTGAAACGATATGGCGAAAAAAAGATCATCGAAAAAGAATTTCAGCGCGAAAAAATACAAATCAATCCTGTGGCGTATTCGGGTCTTGTAGCCGATAAAATTGGTTATGTGTTGTTGAATGAGTTTACCGATAAATCGGCTATGGAAATGAAATCGGCCATCAATGAATTAATAAAACAACATCAGATCGAATCGTTGATTATCGACTTGCGCAGTAATGGCGGTGGATTGATTGATGAAGCTGTGAAGATTGTTGGCTATTTTGTTCCAAAAGGCACTGAAGTGGTAACTACCAAAGGTAAAAATAAGACTAACGACAGGATTTATAAAACGCCTACCGAACCTTTGTATCCCGATATGCGTTTGGCTGTACTCACCAACAGAGCTTCGGCTTCGGCCTCCGAAATTGTTGCAGGGGCTATTCAGGACCTCGACAGAGGTATTATTGTGGGCGAACGCACTTTTGGTAAGGGATTGGTGCAGAATATACGACCTGTGGGATATGGCGGACATCTTAAAATTACAACTGCAAAATATTATATCCCAAGCGGAAGATGTATACAGGCCATTGATTACAGTCATCGGAATGAGGACGGAAGTGTAGGGCGTGTACCCGATAGCCTTACCACCGAATTTACTACACGCAATGGACGTAAAGTGCGCGATGGTGGTGGTATAGTTCCCGACATTAAAACAACTGACGACCGCAAACTTAATATCGCCTATTATATTTTTGCTCAGCAACTTTATTTCGAATTTGCCAATCAGTATGTGGCTTCGCATGCCACTATCAGTAAACCTGCTGAATTTGCGCTTACCGATGAGGATTTTCAAGCGTTTGTCGATTTCCTTGTCGAAAAGAAATTTACATATACTTCCGAAACCGAAAAGTACTACAAGCAATTGCTTGAAATGGCCGAAATAGAAGGACTTGATAAAACGGCAAAAGAAGAATTTGAAGCCCTCAAAGCAAAACTCACACCCGATGTACTTAAAAATCTTCAGGATAATAAGAAAGATATCATCGAACTTTTAAGCCACGAAATCATTCAACGCTATTATTTCCAGAAAGGCGAAATACAATATTCACTCAGGGACGATATGGATCTGAAAACAACGCTTGAAAAACTAAACAATAAGGATGAATTTGCGTCATTGCTTATGAATAAATAGAATAAACATACGTTTAGTTTGATTTTATAAGGTTTCGGATTGAAAAAATTAATTTTTTCAATCCGAAACCTTTTTTATATAAGTTTTTTTTATATTTTTGCGACAATTTTTTTTACAAATTACTTCGGTAAAGCACCCGATTTAATGCATTCACATATATAATTCTATAATAATATGAAAAACAATTTGGTAGGAGGAAAAATCAATTCCTTAATGACTACGATGAACGTGACCATTCAGGATTTATCTGAACGATCGGGGCTTACTGTTTCGCAGATTGAATTGCTCCTTTCAGGTGATAAAGTGCCTTCGTTAGCAGTACTTATTAAAATTGCCCGTGGGCTTGGAGTACGTGTAGGTACTTTTTTGGACGATTCGGAGCAACTCGGACCTGTTGTTCATCGCCAGAGCGAACTGAAAGATGCTGCTACTTTTTCGAGCCAGCTTTCTACTGCCAATTCTCATCTCGACTTCTTTTCGCTGGCCGGAAACAAAGCCGGCAGGCATATGGAACCTTTTGTGATTGATATTAAACCTTCGCCAACACATGAACCTATCCTTTCGACGCACGAAGGCGAAGAGTTCATCTTTGTCCTCAAAGGTAAAGTGAAAATCATCTACGGAAAAGAGCAACATATTCTTAATGTTGGCGACAGCATTTATTACGATTCAATTGTGGATCATCTTGTAAGTGCCGTCGACGATGAACCTGCTCAGATTGTAGCAGTTGTGTATACACCTGTTTGATCCTGGTTTCCTGATAGAAAAATCACAAAATTAATTCTTTATGCAATTATTTGACAGAACATTAGGCGACTGGCTCGAATACTGGGCCGCTGAAACGCCCGACAATGAATATATAGTATACTCCGACCGTGATTTACGTTTTACATGGTCGGCCTTCAATCAGCGTGTCGACAATATGGCGAAAGGACTGTTGGCTATCGGTGTAACCAAAGGAGCTCATGTTGGTATCTGGGCACAGAATGTTCCCGACTGGTTGACTTTTTTGTATGCTTCGGCCAAAATTGGTGCTGTGGCTGTGACTGTAAACACAAGCTACAAAGCGCACGAACTTGCCTTTATTCTCGAAAATTCGGATATGCATACGCTTTGTATCACTGATGGCGTCTCGGGAAACGATTATGTGGAAATAGTAAACAACCTGATTCCCGAACTTAAAACTACACAGCGTGGAAAGTTGAATTCAGAACGATTTCCGGAACTTAAAAACCTTATTTATATTGGGCAGGAAAAGCACCGTGGTATGTACAATACTGCCGAAATGCTTTTGCTGGGCAGTAATTTGCCTGACGACGAACTGTTGAGAATAAAAAAAGCAGTCAGCTGCCACGATGTGGTGAATATGCAATATACTTCGGGCACCACCGGTTTCCCAAAAGGAGTAATGCTCTCGCATCATAACATTGCCAACAATGGTTATCTTACGGGTGAACATATGAAGTTTACGCAAAAGGATAAACTATGTGTTTGCGTGCCTTTGTTTCATTGTTTCGGTGTGGTTTTAGCTACAATGAATTGCCTTACACATGGAAGTGTTCAGGTTATGGTCGAAAAATTCGATCCGCTTATTACCCTGGCATCGATACACAAGGAACGATGCACGGCTTTGTATGGCGTGCCCACTATGTTCATTGCCGAGTTGAATCATCCAATGTTTAATATCTTCGATATGAGTTCGCTTCGTACCGGTATTATGGCCGGAGCTTTGTGTCCTGTAGAATTGATGAGGAAAGTGAACGAAAAAATGTTTATGGACATTACAAGTGTTTACGGACTTACTGAAACCTCACCAGGTATGACGCAAACGCGTGTCGATGATTCATTCGAGATACGTTGTACCACTGTAGGTCGGGCATTTGAGTTTACTGAAGTGGCCATCATCGACCCCGCTACTGGCGAAATTTGTGAAGACGGCGTACAGGGTGAAGTATGCTGCCGGGGCTATAATGTAATGAAAGGATATTACAAAAATGCCGAAGCAACAGCTCAGGTAATCGACAAAAATGGATTTCTTCATTCGGGCGATCTGGGTGTGAAAGATGAAAATGGTAATTATAGCATCACAGGGCGAATCAAGGATATGATTATTCGTGGAGGCGAAAACATATCTCCCCGCGAGATTGAAGAATTTCTTTATCATATGCCGGGCGTAAAGGATGCTCAGGTTGTTGCAGTGGCTTCGCCACGCTACGGCGAGGATGTGGGCGTTTTAATTATTCCTCACGACGAAGCAGAAATTACGGCCGAGGATGTTCGCGACTTTTGCAAAGATAAAATTGCAAGATATAAAATTCCACGTTATATCTTTTTTCTGACCGAATATCCTTTGACAGGAAGTGGGAAAATTCAAAAATTTAAACTCAGAGAAATGGCCCTGGAGTTTTGTGAAAAACAAGGTATTGACATTGTGTAAAACGCTGTCGACTGCATAAAATTAATCCTGTTGTATTAACAATATGAAAAAATACAACATCATATCAAATTTTTTGCTACTTTTGTTATGCAAATAATCATTATGAAATCGTTAAAGTTTATTCTGAAATATATAACTCATTGCTTGACAGCTGTAAATACAAAAGGACATGGCATTCATTCTCCTTACGTGTTTCAGCTTGTAAATTCAGTTTTTTATAACAAAAATCAGTATTATGTATTTGATGAGATTGAAAAACTAAGAAACGATTTGCTGAACGACAAAAGAACAGTTTTTATAAATGATTTTGGAACCGGAGCCGATCGCCACAGCAAGGTATCTGCCATTGCCCGCAAATCGGTTCAACGAAAAAAACATGCTCAGTTGTTGTTTCGGCTTGTTTGCCATGCTCAATCCAGACATATACTTGAACTTGGAACTTCGCTTGGTGTTACTACGGCTTATCTGGCTTCTGCTTCGAAATGTAAATGTGTTACGCTCGAAGGAAGCCCGGAAATAGCAAAAATTGCGGTTGAAAACTTCAGACATTTGGGCCTGACCAATATAAACTTAATGGAGGGAGATATAAACAAAACACTACCTACTGCATTGAAGGAACTCGATAAAGTTGATTTTGTTTTTGTGGATGCCAACCATTCGTCGGCTGCTGTTTTGGATTATTTTGATCAATGTGTCGGATGTCTGGCTCAAAATGCAATAATTGTTTTTGATGATATATATTGGTCCGGCGATATGGAAATGGCCTGGAATACAATTAAGAGCCATCCGAAAGTAAAGTCGACAATCGATATTCATCAAATGGGAATTGTATTTTTTAATACTGATTTGAGCAAAAAACACTATAAAATTTGTTATTAGCAGCGTATAAACAAATAATTTTGTTTATATGAATTTGATGTAATTGTGTTATTCAGAATGCATTATGATACAAAAAACGCAGATTGTGAAAATCAGAAGTAAAACGGAATAAGAAAATGAAAATATATACTAAAACAGGCGATGCCGGCCTTACAGGTTTAATTGGAGGGACACGGGTTCCGAAAAACGATGTGCGCATCGAGGCCTATGGAACTGTAGATGAGCTCAACTCTTTTATAGGTTTGCTGGCTTCGTACGAATTACTTGGCGAAGAAGCTGTTTTTCTCGAAAAAATACAGCATCGTCTTTTTGCTGTGGGTTCGCATTTGGCAACCGATACTGAAAAAACAAATTTAAATCAGGCTTCGATAATTTCGGATGATGATATCCTGGCGATAGAGCTCGAAATAGATAAATTAACTCAAAATTTACCTCCTTTAACAGCATTTATACTGCCGGGAGGCTCTACCGAAGGTGGAATTTGCCACGTTTGTCGCACGGTTTCACGGCGTGCTGAACGTAGAATTATGGATGTAAATGAAGTTTATATTATTGAAAAGCAAATAATTATGTACATGAACCGATTGTCTGATTATTTCTTTGTATTATCACGTTTTATTACATTAAAAAAAGGCTGTAAAGAAATATTGTGGAAAAAATAGTATTAATAAAAAAAATACTTACTTTTGTACAAAATTTGACCTATTTACTAATTAAATTTATATTAAAAAATTTACCAGAATTATGTATTGGACATTAGAATTAGCTTCGAAAATTGAAGACGCACCCTGGCCTGCAACAAAGGATGAATTAATAGATTATGCCATACGTTCAGGAGCTCCTTTAGAAGTAATTGAAAACCTGCAGGAAATAGAAGACGAAGGAGAGATCTATGAAACAATCGAAGATATTTGGCCGGATTATCCAAGCAAAGAAGATTTCTTCTTCAACGAAGAGGAGTATTAAAATAATATTGTTTTTGCCTGCCTGAATCAAAATCAAGTGTTTAAGTAATGTGTTGATACTTTATTTTGCATAAAAAATGTTATGCGAAACAATTTTTTCTGAGTTTTGCAGTTTCATTATAAAAACTAATGAGTATCAAATAAAACGCGTACCAGACGCTTTGTGAATGAAATTGTTTCAGAAAATTCTATGAAAAAATATTATATCTATATTTTATTTTTATTCGTTTTTACTGAATCGGTTTATTCGCAATTCGATGCACAGTTAAGTCAGTACATGTTGCATCATTCATCATTCAATCCGGCAGCGGTTGGCGAGAGTGAAAGAATTGATGTAATTCTGCAACCGCGCATTAATTTGATAAATTTTGATGGGAGTGGAACCACCACTGTTTTCAGTATTCATTCCCCTTTGAAGTTGGGAGATTCGAAACATGGTGTGGGAGTAAGTTTTCTGAATGATGAAATAGGTTGGCTTTCGAATAAGACCTTTCATCTGCAATATGCATTTAAAAAGAACATTGGGAAAGCCAAACTAAGTATAGGCGCCGATCTGGGTTTTGTAAATATAGGATTTAGTGGCGATAGTGTGGCTCAGCAAAAAATAACTTTAGGAGAGTATCATAACCAAATTGTAAGCGATCCCGCCATTCCTCTGACGCAGGTGAGTGGAACAAGTCTCGACATGAGTGTAGGGGCATGGTTTTCGTTGAATGAGTGGTATTCGGGTTTTTCGTTAGTTCATCTGAATCGTCCAACAGTAACATGGACACCTACAGCCGAATTTAATGTGTTTAGCACTATGTTTTTTACCGGAGGATTCAACTATAAATTGCTGAATCCAAAATATGTGTTGAAACCAAGTGTATTGTTAAAATCTGATTTTAGTAGCTGGCAGCTCGATTTATCGTCCCGTGTGGAGTACGATAATAAGTTCTGGGGCGGATTGACGTATCGGGTTAAAGATGCTGTGGTGCTTATGGCCGGATTGAATGTTGCCGGTGGTTTGAGCGTAGGATATGCGTTCGATGTATCGACATCAAAATTGATAACTACCAATTATGGCTCGCACGAACTTGTAGTAATTTACAGTTTCGAGTATGCTTTGGCAAAGGGATCGAAAAAATATAAAAGTGTACGATTTTTGTAAGTATTTGTTAACTAGCAATATAAAAAAATAATATTTATCTCAATATAATTATTATCACAATGACAAAAAAGAATCTGATTATTATTGCGCTTGTCTTATTGATAATCATAGCTGCCAGACCTGTAGGGGAGTTGAATGGCATTACTAAAAAAACAAAGCGGTTTCAGGAAGAAAATCCGTATGGAATGGTGTTTGTTAAGCGTGGATCCTTTATTATGGGTGCCAACGACCAATCTGCCATCGGTTCGCTCAGCGACAAATCAATCAACGTAACTGTTGATGCTTTTTGGATGGATGCAACTGAAATCACAAATAACGAATACAAACAATTTGTTCATTGGGTGCGAGACTCCATAGCCATGCGAATGCTTATAAATTCAAATGCTTTGGGTTATCAAAAACTGACAACTTATAACAATCGCGAAAATCCTCTGGATAATCTTAGCCCCGAAGAACTGGCAAAAGTACCTTTGAACTGGAAAGCTAAAATTCCATGGAGTTCGAAAGATGATACCGTGAAGGCAGTTTTAGGTCGCTTCTATTTCTTCAGCGAAAATGCAATCGGTCGCTCGAATCAGATGAATCCAGCTATACTGACTTACAAGTATGAGTGGATCAATTATGATCAGGCAGCTTTGCCCGGCAACAAATACAATGTGGCCACCGGTGCCTATCCTAAAAATGCGAAAGTAAGAGTTGATACTTCTTATGTCGACGAAAACGGAGTTATTGTTAACCGAACAATCGAACGTAAACTCGTGAACCGGAAGGACCTCATTTCTACACGTATTGTCAATGTATATCCCGATACAGTAATGTGGTTGCGCGATTTCCAGTATGCTTACAACGATCCTAAAATGAAGATGTACTTTTCGCATCCCGGATTTGCCCAATACCCTGTTGTAGGTGTTACATGGGAACAGGCGCAGGCATTTTGCAACTGGCGTACTCAGCTCTACAACACAACTCACAAGGTAGGAGGTCAGGACTATCGCTTGCCCACCGAAGCCGAATGGGAATATGCAGCACGTGGTGGTAAACAACTTGGTTTGTATCCGTGGGGAGGAAATTATCTTCGCGACAATAATGGATGTTTCCTTGCCAACTTTAAACCTATGCGCGGAAGTTATACCGACGATACTGGTGCCACTACAATGAAAGTAGGTTCATTCGCACCTAACGAATATGGTTTGTACGATATGGCTGGAAACGTAGCCGAATGGACATCGTCTGCTTATGTAAGTTCTACCAATACAATGGTTTCGGATATGAATCCTAATTTTCAGTACAATGCTAAAAATGATGATGCTGATGTATTGAAACGCAAAGTTATAAAAGGCGGTTCGTGGAAAGATATAGCATATTACCTTCAGTGCGGCGTGCGTACATACGAATATCAGTACGAAAGCAGACCATATGTTGGTTTCCGTTGTGTACGTTCTTTTAATGGTGAATAAGAAAATTAAAGAATCTAATTAAAAAAAAGACGATTATGTCCGAACAGACAAAATTCGATTTGTGGTGGAATTCGCCTAAGATGAAAAGAATTGTAGGGGCTGCTTACAGTTTAGGTGCTTCAGTTGTAATTCTGGGAGCTATGTTTAAAATTCTTCATTTAAACGGAGCCAGTTATATGTTGGGCATTGGTATGTCTGTAGAAGCAATAATTTTTGCATTAGGTATATTTGACAAACCTGTGAAAGAATTTGAGTGGAATAAAATCTTTGATTTTGAAAACGAAAAAAATCGTTCAAATAATTTAGTGCCGACGCCACAAGCAGAAACTTCAAAATCGTCGTTGAAAGTAAATTATAGCGAAACGATAAGCGATGAGGATGTGAAAAAGCTTTCGGAAGGAATAAAAAACCTTTCTACTACTGCCGATCAGCTGAATGCCCTTACTTCGGTTGTAAAATCAACAGACAAACTAACGTCGAATCTTGATAATGCTTCCGAAATGGCTTCTAAATTTATGCATAGCCAGGAACAGCTTAATAATGCAACATCTCAACTGCAAAGTTCATATCAGTCCATCAACAACGGTATGGAGATGGTTGACAAAAACACAAAGCAGTATGCCGGTAAAGTGGAGGAAATAAATAAAAATCTCTCTTCAATCAATTCGGTATACGAAATTCAGCTTAAAAACATTCATAATCAGTCAGAAGGATTGACAAAACAGAACGAAGTGATCAAAGCTGTGAGTGCCGATTTGAATCAAATTTCATCCAGTATGGACAAATTGAAGTTGACAACGCAAAATATATCAGAACAAACCGAACTTTATAAATCCGGAACCGAAAAACTGGTGAAGCAAGTTGCCGACCTTAATTTGGTGTATGGTAATATGTTGAACGCATTAAGCTGAAAAGAGTGATTATTTTCCTTTATTTACAAATCGTTAATGAATAATCACCAATGAGTGGAGCAAAAAATTGTCCGGAAACGCCAAGGCAGAAAATGATTGGCATGATGTATTTGGTGCTTACAGCTATGTTGGCACTCAATGTGTCAAGTGAAATATTAAACGGATTCACGATGGTGGATAATAGTTTGCACTCTACGATCGAATCATCGAATATGCGCAATGATGATCTTTATAGTGACTTTGAATATATTTATAAAGAAAATCCTGAAAAAGTAGGCGAGTGGTTGACTAAAGCCAATCAAATAAGAAAACAATCTGATGAATTGTTTCAGTACATAGAGAATTTTAAAGTTGAAATTGTAAAAATTGCAGATAAAAAGAAGGCCGATCCTAAAGCAAGAGAAATTGAAGCTCGCGATAACCTGGATGCTGCCGGACAATATGCCTTGGTAGGTGGAAATGGCAAGGCGTTGCGTAATAAACTAAAAAGCTATTGCGATACCTTGGTTTCTTACTCGGGTAACAACGAAAGCAAACAGAAAATGTATCTCAATCTTTTTTCAACCAATTCGGTAAAAAGCAAAGAATCAGGTGAAATGATACCATGGGAAAATGCCATGTTCGAGATGATGCCTGTTTCGGCTGTAGTTACTTTACTTACTAAATATCAGAGCGATATCAGGGCTTCTGAATCAGAAATTGTACAGTATCTGAAAGGGCAGACTGATGCTTCTGACTTCAGAGTAAATAAAATTGAGGCACTAGTGGTGCCTAATTCAAAATTTGTTTTTCGGGGCGAAAAATACAGTGCACGCATTGTTTTATCAGCTGTCGATTCCACAAAAATACCACAGTATTTTGTAAATGGCAATCAGTTAGGGCGCAACGGAATGTATGAGTTTGTAGCCGGCGGTAAATTAGGCCCGGCAAAGTATTCAGGGGAAATCAGAGTTCCGGGAAAAGGAGGCAGTATAATGTCTTATCGTTTCGAATCGGATTATATGGTTGGCGAACCTTCGGCAACTATTTCGAACGAAGATTTGAACGTTGTTTATAAAGGAATTGATAATAAACTAAGTGTTTCGGTACCGGGCGTTGCCCCCGAAAATGTAAGAATAAGCGTTGATGGTGCTAATTTTGAAAACCGTGGAAAAGGTAAATTTATAATTCACCCTACACGCGATGGCGAAATCAGAGTGGCTGTTTTTGGGAAAATAGACAAAAAGGAAATGAGCATGGGAAGCGGCATTTTCAGGGTAAAACGCCTGCCAAAACCTTCAGTGTTCTTGCTCGATTCCAAAGGTGACGAGAATGAAGGGGCTATGACAATGGATCAGCTCAGAGGTGCTAATTTAATTGCCAGTTATGGACAGGATGCGTTGGTTCAGGCTAAGTTCTCTATTGTTTCGTTCACTATGATTGTTGACGGGTTGGCACCACTTTCGGTTTCGGGATCGAAACTCGATGGAAACTTCCTGAGTAGATTAACAAAAGGAAAAAATCTTATTCTTAGTAATATAAAAGCTGTTGGTCCGGATAGAAATGTCCAGTCATTAGGAGCTATTGTAGTAAAATTAATTTAATAAACTGCCAGTAAAGTAAATTTATAATATGAAAATGAATTTTAAAGCATATTTAGTTGCTGTTTGTGTTGTGTGCTTGTTGCCTGTTGGGCGTACTGCTGCACAAGAACAGGTTTTACCATTTTTCGACTTAAAAGGTAATGTGGCTATTCAAACTACTCAGATGGATGCTTTGGCCGATACTATTGCGCGCATTAATCACAGAGCCGATGATATTGTTTGGTCTCGTATCGTTTACAGGGTTATCGATTTGAGAGATAAGCAGAACAATCAGCTTTATTTCCCGATTAAGCCTAACGACAAGTACAAAAGTTTATTCAGAGTAATCCTTGATGCTTCGGTATCAGGTGGTCTGAAAGCTTATGATAAAATAGATTTTGATATTCAACCAAAGTATGATACTCCCATTCCGCAGGATAGTCTGAAAAACCGTTTTGTTACCTGCGACTGGAACACTGCCAACAATACACCGCGTATCAGCAGTCTTATCGAGAAAGATGCATTGACAAATCAGAATAAGATAAGTTCCTATAATTATGAAGATTATGCTTCGAAACAAATGAAGTTTATTATTCAGGAAATTATTTTCTTTAATAAACATTATTCCCGAATGTTTACCAAAATAATAGGTATTGCTCCGGTATATGTTTATAACGAAACGAATGTTACAAACCTGAATATGACCGGAATCAATAAATCGGGAGAATCGGTTTGGAACTTTTTACAGAGTTCGGTGACCTGTTGGTATTTGTTCGATGAATTACGTCCGTATCTTGCTAAACAATATATGGTACCTAACGGAAACGATACTGAGCGATTGACTTTCGACGAGTTTTTCTCCCAAAAACTATATTCGAGCTATTTGCTTGGCGATAGTAATATGTTTAACCGAATGTTGCTTCAGGCTTACAACGAACCTGACCAGATTTTGAAAGAACAAAAACGAATCGAAACAGAATTGCTCAACGTGGAGCAGGATATTTGGGAATACTAATTCTTATTTGAGTATATTAAATGGCAGGATAAAATCAATTGATGTAATTTTGGTTTTATCCTGCTTTTTATTTTAGGTTTCTTATTTCAATATTTCATTCCCGATGTGATTCATTATTGATAAAATAATTACAACGCTTCTAAAAATGAAAAATCTAATTATAGCCGATAATCAGGATATTACTAAAATGGGCTGGCGATATGTTATCGATCAGCTTCCTGAACAGTTTACTGTAAATGAAGCAACTCAAAAAAAAGAGTTGATAGATTTACTTGTGAAGGATGGAAATGTGCTTGTTATACTTGATTATACTTTGTTCGATTTCGAAAGCGAAAACGAATTGATAATACTTCAGTCGCGTTTCCCCGATACTTTTTGGCTGTTGTTTTCTGATGAATTGAGCGATGATTTTCTTCGTTCGGTGCTTTTCAATACACATTCTTTTGGTGTGGTAATGAAAGATAGTTCAGCAGAAGAAATCAGAACCGGATTGAAAGAAATGCTGAAAGGCAACAGATATATTTGCAATCATGTGAGTAATATTTTACTTGACAGTACCCGCAAATCTGACAGCAAATCGCCACGTTCCGTTCTCACCATTACAGAACAGGAAATTCTCAAAGAAATGGCCATGGGCAAAACAACTAAAGAAATTGCGCTCCTGCGTTTTGTTAGTGTTCATACAATTATGACGCATCGTAAGAATATTTTCAGAAAAATTGAAGTGAACAATATCCACGAAGCCACAAAATATGCCATTCGTGCAGGAATTGTCGATATGGCGGAATATTATATCTGATCTTGTCGCCCTATAAAATACAAAACCGACCCTATTGCACTTTTGCAGTAGGGTCGGTTTTCGTTTGTCCTCCACCAGAAACGACCAAGCTCATTCCCAGTCGGTTGTAGGTCGGCAGGTACACATTAAGTTACGATCGCCAAAAGCATTATCAACACGTGCAACATTTACCCAGAACTTATTTTCGGCTACCCAATTGGTTGGATATGCAGCTTTTGCACGACTGTAGTTGTGGTTCCACTCGTCCGACACAATTGAATACTCAGGGTGAGGTGAGTTGAGCAAGACATTATCGGTTTTATCGGCTACGCCGTTTTCCACTTCTTTTATTTCGTCAAAAATCTGCGACATAGCCTCTGCAAAACGATCGAGTTCTGCTTTCGATTCGCTTTCGGTTGGCTCTATCATTAATGTGCCATGCACAGGAAATGACAGGGTGGGAGCGTGGAAGCCATAATCCATCAAACGTTTGGCGATATCAGTTTCGGTTACGCCCGAAGTGGCTTTAAAGTTACGTGCTTCGAGAATCAACTCATGACCAACACGGCCGTTTTTGCCAGTGTAAAGTACTCCGTAACTATCTTTCAGGCGAGCTGCCAGATAATTGGCGTTCAGAATTGCATATTTTGTAGAAGCAGTCAAACCTTCTTCGCCCAACATACGGATATAACCGTAAGTTATCGGCAAGACACCCGCACTTCCGTATGGGGCTGCTGAAACCGTATTTTTGCCATTTTCTTTACTTGGTAAGTAAGGTTGCAAATGAGCAGCCACACAAATTGGACCAACACCGGGACCACCACCGCCATGAGGAATTGCAAAAGTTTTATGCAGGTTCAGATGACAGACATCGGCGCCTATTTTGCCCGGATTAGTTAAGCCTACCTGTGCGTTCATATTGGCACCGTCGAGATAAACCTGTCCGCCATTAACATGGATTATTGCGCACATTTCGACGATTGTTTCTTCAAAAATACCGTGAGTAGAAGGATAAGTAATCATACAGCCCAGCAAATTTTCTTTGTTGGCTTCAGCTTTTGCTCTCCAGTCTTCGAGATCGGTATTTCCACCCTCGTCGCATTTTACAACCACAATATCCAGACCTGCTTGCGCTGCCGATGCCGGATTAGTGCCATGTGCCGATGCCGGAATTAAAACGGTATTTCGTTGAGTTTCACCTTTGGATTCGAAATAGGTTTTTATAGTCATTAGCCCAGTGAATTCACCTGCTGCGCCTGAGTTAGGTTGCAGGCTGCAGGCTGAAAACCCTGTAATGATGGATAAATAATTTTCGAGTTCGGCAATTAGTTTGTTGTATCCTTCTGTCTGATCTTTAGGTGCTAAAGGATGAATTCCATTAAATTCAGGACGACTCAGCGGCAACATTTCCGAAGCAGCATTTAACTTCATGGTGCACGATCCCAGCGAAATCATCGAATGAGTCAGCGAAATATCGCGGCGTTCGAGTTTCTTGATGTAACGCATCATCTCTGTTTCGCTGCGATATTTGCCGAAAACGTCATAAGTAAGATAGGTTGATTGGCGTTCAAGCGTTTCGTCGAACGATTGTAAATTTATCAAATCTTCTTCGTTGGCATAAACAGGCGCATTATCAGCTGCTGTTGCAAAAATTTCAATCAATGTATTTACATCATCAATGTCTGTAGTTTCATCGAAACTGATACCAATTTCTCCGGTTTCAAAATAGCGGAAGTTAACCTCGTACTCTAAAGCCAGTTTTCGGAAATCTGCTAAAGCAATATTTTCGGGCAAAGTAATTTTCAATGTGTCGAAGAAATTCTCATTTTCCTGAGTAAAATCATAGACAGGCAAGAGTTCATTGATGTAAGTGGCAATGGCATGAATGCGTTGAGCAATTGATTTAATGCCTTCAGCACCATGGTAAACTGTGTACATACCTGCCATAGAAGCTAATAAAGCCTGTGCGGTACAGATATTTGACGTTGCTTTTTCACGTTTTATATGTTGTTCTCGTGTTTGAAGAGCCATGCGCAGTGCCGGTTTTCCATTCGCATCTTTGCTAATGCCGATGATACGTCCCGGCATATCGCGTTTAAATTCATCTCGTGTTGCAAAATAAGCAGCTGCTGGTCCACCAAAATACATTGGTATTCCCCAACGTTGTGTGGATCCAAAAGCAATATCGGCGCCCCATTCTCCGGGAGGAGTCAGTAGGGCAAGACTCAGAATGTCAGCTGCAACTGCTACTTTGCAATGGGCTGAGTGAGCAGAGGTTACAAAATCTGCATAGTTTTCAATGTTCCCGTTTGCATTTGGATATTGCACAATGGCTCCGAAATGTTTTTCGGTAAATTTACATGATTCGAAATGACCAATTTGCAGTTCTATGCCCTGAACAGAAGTGCGTGTTTTGATAACAGCTAATGTTTGTGGAAAAACATTTTTATCAACAAAAAGAATATTGGCTCCGGCTTTCACTGCATCGCGACTGCGCAGATTATACATCATTGTAGCTGCTTCGGCAGCTGCAGTAGCTTCGTCGAGCAAAGAAGCGTTGGCCAAAGGCAGACCAGTAAAATCACTTACTGCTGTTTGAAAATTAAGCAAAGCTTCGAGACGCCCCTGCGAGATTTCGGCCTGATAGGGTGTGTACGAAGTGTACCATGATGGGTTTTCGAAGATATTACGTTGAATCACAGCCGGCGTAACGGTATCGTACCAACCTTGTCCGATATACGAAGTGAAAACCTGATTTTCAGATGCAAGTTCTGCTATATGTTCTGCAAATTGTCTTTCAGTAAGTGGGTCAGGGAGTTCGAGTGACTCGGCGAGCCGGATGTTGGAAGGGATGGTTTGAGCGATAAGTTCATCGAGCGAATTTACACCTATTGTTCGAAGCATTTGCGCTTCGTCTGTTTCCGAAATGCCTATGTGTCGGATTCTTAGCATATCTTTCATTGTATTGGAAATTATATCATTATGTATACCAAAAGTACTGTAAATCTTTGAAAAAACAGTCCGAATGAACCGAAAAATTCAAATATAAATGCACTTTTTTGTCATACTTTTAAGTTGTAAGTTTTAATGTCGATATGTATTCAAATAGAATATTTAGTGCTGTTTTATTTATTGATTTATGCTGAAAGGGAATAAAGATTCAACTAAATTAAAATTTAACAAAACCTAATGACAGATAATTTGTTTGAACTTTCAGAATACAAAACTTTAAAAACTGTCGAACCTGTAAAATATTAAAAAACATGCTAAGTGACATCCGCAAACAATATGAATACTCTGCATTGAATGAGAATGAGGCTGATCCTAATCCTTTCAATCAGTTCGAGGTGTGGCTTCAAACGGCTCTGAATAGTGATGAATTGGAACCTACGGCAATGATAGTTTCGACTGTTGATGCAAATTTGCAACCACATGCAAGGGTTGTCTTACTTAAAGATTTTAACAGCGATGGTCTTGTGTTTTATACAAATTACGAAGGAGCTAAAGCCCGGGAAATTGAAGTAAATCAACAGGTTTCGATTGTTTTTTTCTGGCCGGCACTCGAACGTCAGATCAGAATTACAGGAAAGGCGGAAAAGCTTCCTGAAAGTGTTTCCGAGCATTATTTTAAATCACGTCCGCTCGATAGTCAGTTGGGTGCCTGGGCGTCTCCTCAAAGTCAGGAAATTCCTTCGGCCGAATTTATCGATGAGCGTTTTAAAGCTTATCAGAGGCAGTTTGGCGAAGATATACCACGACCTCCGCATTGGGGTGGTTATCTTGTTAGCCCCGAGAGTTTTGAGTTTTGGCAAGGCCGTCCTAATCGGCTGCACGATAGATTGTATTATAAGAAAACAGAAGACAAAAGCTGGAGAATTGTGAGATTGGCACCCTAATGAATGCTTAATTTTAAATGCACCATTCATTATTTTCAAGTAAAAAAAGAAACAAAATAAATATTCCTTCGCCGGCTGTGTTTGATATAAATTTCGGTTTCTGCTACATTTAGAGTATCTTTGTACCCGATTTGTTTGGCATATTAATTATGCATTATGAATTAAAAATTATGCATTAAAAAAAACTTCATGACTTTTACCGACTTCAATATCAGTACGCCTTTACTTAATGCCCTCAACGATTTAAATATCATAACACCTACCACCATTCAGGAAAAAGCTTTTCCTGTAATAATGTCTGGTCGCGACGTAGTGGGAATAGCACAAACCGGAACAGGTAAAACCATTTCGTACCTGCTGCCTTGCTTGCGTCAGTG
This sequence comes from uncultured Paludibacter sp., assembly GCA_964390175.1. GTDB lineage: Bacteria > Bacteroidota > Bacteroidia > Bacteroidales > Paludibacteraceae > Paludibacter. The sequence goes on along the minus strand of CAYMHE010000017.1, from coordinate 14,934 downwards.
GAAGTTTACAAAAGAAAAAAGTCCGAGCATTTTGGTTGTAGTGCCTACCCGCGAATTGGTGTTGCAGGTGGTAGAAGATGTTGAGCAGCTTACAAAGTACATGAATGTGCGTGTGGCAGGTGTTTATGGTGGTGTAAACATGATTCAGCAAACTCCGTTGCTTGCTGCTGGCCTGGATGTGTTGGTGGCTACGCCGGGACGGTTGCTCGATTTTACATTGAATGGCACACTGAAATTAAAATCTGTAAAACGGTTTATTATCGACGAAGTAGATGAAATGTTGAATCTTGGTTTTCGTCCGCAATTGATTCGTGTAATCGATTTACTTCCAACAAAACGTCAGAACCTGATGTTTTCGGCAACTATTACAGATGAATTGAAAGATTTTATTGCCGATTTCTTTACCGATCCACTCGAAATTGAAGCCGCCAAAACAGGAACTCCGCTCGAAAATATAAAACAAGCAGGTGTGAAAGTGCCCAACTTCAATACCAAAATCAACTTACTTGAGTTTTTACTTAAAACAAATCCTGGCTTTTCAAAGGTACTGGTTTTTGTTTCGACTAAAAAGCTGGCCGATGATGTTTACGAGCGTATTTCGTTGAAATTTCCCGAGGAAGTAGGTGTAATCCATTCCAATAAATCGCAAAATTTTCGCCTGGAGTCATTCCGCTCTTTTAATTCCAATCAATTGCGTGTGCTTATTGCTACTGATCTTGTGGCTCGTGGACTCGATTTTGATGATATTACACATGTTGTGAATTTTGATTTGCCCGAAGTGCCCGAAAGTTATATGCACCGCATCGGTCGTACCGGTCGTGCCGATAAAAAAGGTGTAGCATTAGCGTTTATTACAAAAGCTGACACTGATAGCCGTAAGGCCATTGAAGAATTGATGGGAAATAAAATTCCTGTTATGAAAATGCCTGAAGAGGTGGAAATTTCGAAGGAGCTGACCGAATATGAAATGCCACAGGTGGTTATGAAAAATGTATTGGTGAAAGTTGCTAAACCAGAAGATGTTGGTCCTGCTTTTCATGAAAAAAAGGACAAAAACAAAAAGGTTAATATGAAAGTGCGTCGTGCAGAGGCAATGAAAATTAAATACAAAAAGCCCAAAACACGAGGTCAGAAAAAGAAATAGTTTGCCCTGTTCTATTGACAGGATTTCAATAATATCTATTTATATCAACGCAAATTGAGTTGTATTTGTCTCCGGATGGTACAACTGAATTTGCGTTTTTTGCATACAATACATCGCTGAAAAAGTTTAATTTTGATTAATTATTTAAGTATAGCTTAATTTTTATTCCGGAATTGTTGTATCTTTGCCAAAAATATTCAGATATGCAACGAATTGGTGAAAGAATAAAAAGTAAACGAGAACAGCTTGGACTTCAGTTGAATGAATTAGCCAAAAAAGTTGGAGTAAGTTCAAGTGCGCTTTCGCAAATCGAGAAAGCCAAATCTTTTCCTACCATTATTACGCTTAAACTTATAGCCGAGAATCTTCAAACAACAGTAGGCGAATTGATTGGCGAAAACGAATCATTGTCAAATAACCCTGTTTTTAAGGCCGATGAGTCTGTTTTACTTATGAAAAACGAATCAGGCACTGAGATGCATCTTGTTTCTCAACAAGATGCTTCGAAACAAATGGATACTTTTCGGATTCGTTTTTCTCCCGATTCAGATAGTCTCGAATTATTTAAACATCATTCAGGACAAATTTTCGGTTATCTGTTGTCCGGTGAATTGCAATTTGAAATTGATAACAAAAGCTATGTGCTGCAGGTGGATGATACAATTTACTTCAATGCAAAGCGTAATTTTCGTTTGCAAAATGTGTTTAAGGGGGATAGCGAGTTATTGTGTGTGTCAGTTTCGATAACTCAATAAAAAAATGCAAAATAATTTAGTATGGCTTCATTTATTAAGTAATAATTTATTATCTTTGCAGCATAATTCAGTTACATACTACTGTGTTTTCAAATATAGGTGGGTTTGTAAAGAATAATTACTTTGTTGTTTGGTTTTTTATTTAATTCAATAAGTTATGAGTCAATTAATTTCAAATTTGGAAAAAGTCGGTGCAAAATTGCCGGCTGAGCTTTTAGAGCTTCTGAGTTCTTGCAAAAGTTACACTGTGTTCGACACAGTTGAGCAATTGGCCGTCGCGGCTTTGGGTGGTGCTGAAAACAGTACATTCGAAGTCAAATACGACATTCCCGGAAAAGGAGAATTCACTGAAGCCATCATTCATCGTGTAAACAATGGTATTTCGGCCAATTATACCGATCCCTACCTGCGTCGCCGCGACCCTGATACCATGGTGATAGCCGATGAATTGCCAACCGACAAGGAAACTTTCAAATCAAGATTCGGTCATGATTTTTCAGGTTTGAGAGCAGAAACTTTTGAATGGTTAAAAAATCAGGATTTGGCAGTGTTTCTTTACTTTGCCGGTCGCGAAAATATTGGTGTAGGTGGTATTGCTGTTTGTCCGGCCAATGCAGGCTTTTTTGCTATGGGGCTGGCTATGTTGCAGGTAATGATTCCTACAACCGATATTCCTGACAATTTCGCCATCGATTCAATCATATATGTTGCTCCTACTTTCCGTCATACGCATTTCGATGGAAAACAAATAGTCGTACACAACAGAACTGAAAATCGTCACGAAATTTTCTCGTACAATTTATATCCCGGACCGAGTGCCAAAAAAGGCTTGTATGGCGCACTTTTGACGAAAGGTGAAAAGGAGGGATGGATTACTGCGCATTGTTCAACAGTTCAGGCCATTAGTCCTTACGATAATATTACTACTTTTATGCACGAAGGTGCAAGTGGTGGAGGTAAGAGTGAAATGCTACAACATATTTTACGTGAACAAAACGGGCAGATAAAGATTGGTACCAATTCGGTTACAGGCGAGGAACGTTTGATTAATCTTCCGCTTTTCTCCTCTTTCCGTCCGGTGACCGACGATATGGCTATATGTCATCCTTCTTTGCAAACAAATAATGGGAAACTACGCGTGCTCGATGCAGAAAACGCCTGGTTTATCCGTGTTGATGGTGTGAAAGAATATGGCGATGATCCGTTTCTGGAAAAAATCACCATCAAACCACCAAAACCATTGTTATTTCTGAATATTAAATCGAATCCTGATTCTACGGTTTTGATTTGGGATCATATAGAAGATGCACCGGGTAAACCTTGTCCTAATCCACGTGTGATCCTTCCACGTGAGATTGTGCCGAATGTAATTGGTCATGCAGTGTCGGTTGACATTCGTAGTTTTGGTGTGCGTACGCCTCCAAGCTCAGCTGAAAATCCTAACTATGGCATTTTGGGAATGTTCCATTTACTACCACCGGCTTTGGCGTGGTTATGGCGATTGGTTTCACCACGCGGACATGCTAATCCAAGTATTGTTGGAGGCACTGGCATGGGTTCTGAAGGTGTGGGTTCGTATTGGCCATTTGCTACGGGTAAAATGGTACATCATGCCAATATGTTGCTTGAGCAAATTATGAATACACCCGAAACCCGCTACACATTGGTTCCCAATCAGTTTATAGGAGTTTGGAAAGTAGGCTTTAAACCGCAGTTGCTGATGCGCGAATACATGACCCGTCGTGGAAATGCGCAGTTGCGTCCTGATCAATATCAACCTGCGCGTACACCGTTGTTGGGTTACGAATTGAATTATCTTACAATTGAAGGTGCTAAAATTCCTTCCCGTTTCCTTAAGGTATACAAACAAGACGAAGTAGGGAAGGAGGGCTACGATGAAGGCGCTGAAAAACTGTATGAATTCTTCAGACAGGAATTACCTCAGTATCTGACCGCCGATTTGCACCCAAAAGGCCGCGAAATCATCGAAGCATGTCTTCGTGGAGCTACAGTAGAAGAATATGCAACTATGATTTAAACAAATCAAACTCAATATTCAAAAGAGAAAAGTACGAAAATTATTCGTATTTTTGCAGTCTCAATAATGAAGTTCACAATAATTGTATTGTGAACTTCAATTGTATTTAAAATGAAAATTATTACAGAACAAGAATTGAATTTGGCGGCAGATTGTCTTCGTGATGGAGGTTTGGTGGCTTTTCCTACCGAAACAGTTTATGGTTTGGGGGCTAATGCGCTCAATCCTATTGCTGTGGCAAAAATTTTTGAAGCCAAGCAACGTCCAACTTTCGATCCGCTGATTGTGCATATTTCGGATGTAAAACAGCTAAACGATTTGTATGCGTCACCCATTGAACCCTTGGTTTTCAGATTGGCAGAAAAATTTATGCCCGGACCATTGACTATTGTTTATAAAAAATCGGCCATTGTACCCGATTTAATAAGTTCAGGACTTGATACGGTGGCTGTGCGTATGCCGGCACATCCGTTGGCTCACAGGCTTATAGCTTTGGCAGGCGTTCCTGTGGCAGCGCCAAGCGCCAATCGTTTCGGACAACTGAGTCCAACGAGCTACAAGCATGTAGCCAAGCAGAAAATGAAGATAGATTATCTGATTGCCGGCGATGATGTTGATAATTTAGTGGGGATTGAATCTACTGTGGCTATGGTTGAAAATAACCGTTGTACGGTACTGCGCCCGGGAATTATTACAGTTGAGGATATTGCAAAAGCATTGCCCGGAATTGAGGTAGAGTTGGCTCAGCATAACAATAAAATCAGCTCGCCCGGTTTGTTGAACAGTCATTATTCGCCTCTTAAACCATTGTTTTTTGTGGATAAAACGATGAAAGAGCTACCTGAAAACTCAGGCATTATTTTACACGACAAAAAACAGGACAAATTAAATGCTGTAAAAGTAATTTATAGTTCTGAAAATGGAAATTTACTTGAAATAGCAGCTCATCTTTTCACAAGTTTGCATACAATGGAAGATGATGATAAGGTGCAACGAATTTATATAGAACCTGTTGCAGAAAAGGGAATCGGTATCTCAATAATGGATCGGCTTAAAAAAGCAACTTTTCAATACAATCAGCTTTAAAACTATTTGATATTTAGCCTCTTGTAAAAACAAGTTTGCTCTCTGTGGACATTTGTGGACTGAACCAATAGTTTTCATCGTGAAACCCTTTCAGCTCCTCAACATCATCAATTCTGTGTTTAATCACATATTGCGCCATTAGTCCACGGGCCTTTTTTGTATACATGACTATTTGTCTGTATTTGTCATCCTTCATTTCATAGAATTCAACATCAATTATCCTCACTTTTTTCTGCTTTAAATCAAGTGTTTTAAGGTATTCTTTTGACATCAGATTTAGTATAAATTCCTGCTTGTCGCCATTCTTCATGGCCTTAAGAACAGATGCACTTACTTTTTCTTTCCAAAATGCATAAAGATCAGCTCCTTTGGGGTTTTGAAGTTTTGAACTCACGTCGATACGGTAAGGCTGAATAAGGTCGAGAGGGCGTAGAATACCATAAAGTCCCGACAGAATGCGTAAATGGGATTGTGCGTATTCAAAATCGTCGTTCGTAAATGTATTAGCAGCCAATCCTCTGAATACTTCACCATCGAAAGTGAGTGCAGCTTGTTTTGCATTTTGAGGGCTAAAGGGCAAATGCCAGTTAAAATATCGATCGATATTGAGTTGTGTGAGGTTTGAGTTGATGTCAAGTAGTTTCGCCAACTCTGATGTGGACAATTTTTTTATTAAATGAATCAGTTGTTCAGACTGTTTCAGGAATTCAGGCAGTGTATATAGTTCGGTTACAGTCTGAGGTTTGAAATTTTGAATCTTGGCCGGAGAAATTAGGACGAGCATTGTTTTGTATTGATTAGTTTTGCAGTAAAATTACAACAAAAAACACAAACAAGAAATACATCCTGTTTGTGTTTTTTTATATAAAATGTAAAATTAGTTATTCCGTTCGGCTAATTTTTGTTTTACCATTGCAGGTACTTCTTTTGGTAGTCGGGCAACGGGAACACCAATGGCTTCGAATGCTGCGATTTTTTCAGCAGCAGTACCGCTTCCGCTCGAAATAATGGCTCCTGCATGTCCCATGCGTTTACCGGCAGGCGCTGTTTGTCCGGCAATAAATGCGATAACAGGCTTTGTTATGTGTTCTTTGATGTATTGAGCTGCTCGCTCTTCGGCATCACCTCCGATTTCGCCAATCAAAACAATGGCTTCTGTTTCGGGATCGTCCTCGAACATTTGTAACAATTCCTGATAATACAATCCGGCTACAGGGTCACCGCCTATGCCTATGCAGGTGCTTTGACCTAATCCACTATCGGTGAGTAAACTTACCATTAAATAAGTGAGTGTGCCACTGCGGCTTATTAAGCCTACATTCCCTTTTTTGAAAATATTTCCGGGAAGGATGCCAATCATTGTTTCTTCGGGTGTAATCAGTCCCGGGCAATTGGCACCTATAAGTTTTACACCTTTTTTCTTCAGGTAAGCAGTTGCTTTCACCATGTCCAGTGTTGGAACCCCTTCTGAAATACATACCACCAATTCAATGCCTGCTTCGGCTGCTTCAAGAATTGCATCACCAGCCAGCGGGGCAGGAACGAAAATAACAGAAGTATTGGCTCCTGTTGCTTTAACTGCATCTTCTACTGTGTTGAAAACGGGAACATCATGTACAGTTTGTCCTGCTTTGCCCGGCGAAACTCCGGCTACAACATTGGTTCCGTATGCTATCATTTTACTTGTGTGAAAACTACCATCGCGTCCGGTAATGCCCTGGACGAGTAATTTTGTATTTTTATTGACTAATATGCTCATGAATTAATTTTTTTTTGATTGTTGTAAAAGCTTTTTTGTAGATAAAGTAAGTTGTTTTTTATCAGCTGATTAAACGAATTGCCTCTTGTGCTGCTTCGCTCAGCGAACCAACAGTTGGCAGGTTTTTATCTTTGATAATGCGTAATCCCTCTTCGGCATTGGTGCCCGAAAGCCGTATGACGATAGGAATATCCACTTTCATTTGATCCAAAGCAATGACTAGGCCACGGGCAACATCATCGCAACGGGTTATTCCACCAAAAATATTAATCATTATCACTTTTACATTCTTATCTGACATCAACAGATTCATGGCATCAATCACTTTCTGAGGGCTTGAGCTACCTCCGATATCGAGAAAATTGGCAGGGTTACCGCCAAAATGTTTTATAACATCCATAGATGCCATGGCTAAACCGGCTCCATTTACCATGCAACCAATATTTCCATCCAGGCGAATGTAGGTAAGTCCACTTGCTTTTGCATCAATTTCTTTTTGTTCGTCGGGAGTAGGTTCGTTTAGTGCTTCGATGGCGGCCTGACGATAAAGTGCATTATCGTCGAAATTCATTTTTCCATCCAAAGCCAATAACACACCAGTATTAGTGATTACCAAAGGATTTATCTCAACCAATGAGGCATCAGTATCTATGAAAATCTGATATAACTTGCGGAACAGATTCACAGCTTGTTTTACAAGCGCCATATCGTCGAAGAGTTTAAAAGCAATTTTACGGGCGAGAAAATCGGTCATGCCCAGGTCGGGTTCGATGACGAACTTATGAATGGCATCAGGGTTGTCCTTGGCTACTTCTTCAATTTCTACACCACCTTCGGCACTTGCCATAAAAATTACCGATTTTGTGTTACGGTCGATTGTCAGACCTACATAAAATTCGGAATTAAATTGAATGCCCTCAGCCACCAATACTTTTTCAACTGTGTAACCTTTGATATCCATCCCCAGAATTTTGTTGGCTGCATCCCGTACTTCGTCCATGGTGCGTGCCAGTTTTACTCCACCTGCCTTTCCGCGGCCACCTGCATGTACCTGTGCTTTAACAACCACAGGTAAACCAAATTTAGTAGCAGCAGCCACAACTTCATCAGGAGTATAACATACCGTTTCGTTCGTTACCGGAATGGAATAACGAGAAAAAATCTCTTTTGCTTGATATTCGTGAATTTTCATTTATAAAATAATGTTTTTTTTATCAGATGATTACATACTTCAGGTTTTATTTCTGGTAAATAAAATGAATAAGCTTTCTTCCGAATGAATTTTTTAAGGTAATATATTAATTAAATACTTAACATATTTAGGACTGAAGTTGTTTATTTGTAATTGTTATAAATTTTCATTTTCTATTATTTTAATGAAATTATAGTTTTCGGAAGCCTGTATTAAACATGCATTATTGAAAAATACCTGCTTTTTTTTGGAGATTGCATTCAACGCAACATTACTATTGAGAAGCAAATTTCAAATAAGGTGTATTTATGGCTGCTTTTCTATGCGTTAATTTTTGATATCAACTATTAGCCGGGATAGTTTGTTTGTTGCTTTCAGAAATAAATGTATGTTGAATAGTGTTTAAAAAACTCAGAGAGGTCAACATTTTCATTTTCCCGGTGTTTAGTAATGAAGAAAAAGCTCTCTGATAATGGGCTGAAAATAAGCAATAAATTTCGAAAAGTGCTTATATGGTTTTTTTGAAGTACTTTTGCAGGATTTTTAATGTATATAATGAAACAAAATAAAAAGATAGTAGGGCATATTGCATTGCTGTTCGTAAATATTTTTTTTGGAATCAATTTGTCTGTTTCAAAAGAATTATTGGATGGGACACTTACTCCGATAGCTATGAATGTTTTACGTTTTCTGTTCGGAGCAGTAGTTTTTTGGACACTCTCTGTGATGAAACCGGAGAAAGTAAGCAATAAAGACCTTTTGATGTTGTTTGTAGGTGCGTTGTTAGGTTTGCTGGGAAATCAGATATTCTTTATTCAGGGACTGTCGCGTACTTCTACGATTGATGCTTCTATAATAGCCACTACTGTGCCGATTATCACCATGATACTGTCGGCTATGGTGCTGAAGGAACCACTGACCTGGGTAAAAGCCCTTGGCGTGTTTACCGGTGCAAGTGGTGCTGTTTATCTTGTTTTGTCAGCGAATGGAAGCGCTGATTTCTCGGGAAATATGACGGGCGATTTGCTTTGTTTTATGAGTGCATTGTCGTTTTCAGCTTTTCTTGTACTCACCAAAAATGTGACAAAGCGCTACTCGTCGGTGACGGTGATGAAATGGATGTTCCTGTTTGCAAGTGTACTTGCGCTTCCGTTCAGCGGATCCGACCTGGCTGCTGTGCGTTGGGAAACTCTCGATAGCAATCACTGGCTTTTGCTGGGATTTATGTTGATTTTCGCTACTGTCGTTCCTTATTTGTTGATTCCTGTGGGACAAAAATTGCTTCGCCCAACTACACAATCGATGTACAATTATGTACAACCGATAGTGGCAATGACGATAATGATATTAGTCGGCCAAAATGTGCTTACAGTGCCAAAAGCCATTGCAGCTTCCATAGTTTTTCTGGGTGTGTACATAGTGACGCGTAGTAAATCGCGGGCCGATGTGGAGGCCGAACTAGCCAAAAAAGGGCAGGTACAGGAGAAATCAGAATAAAAATGTTCAGCTTAGGTGAAACTATTTTGTTCGAACATATTTGCTTGAATGATTGTTGAATAATGCAGATTGTATGGCGACGCATTCCAAATTTTTTATGCGTTTTTTCAATCTGATTTTTAAATTTTAAATAAAACTACATGATATATCAACTTACAGATTTTTTGCCAACCACAAAAAAAGAAGTAGAATTACGTAACTGGGACGAAGTAGATGTTGTCTTCTTCACCGGTGATGCTTATATTGATCATCCGGCTTTTGGTGCAGCTGTTATCGGGCGTATACTCGAAGCCGAAGGACTTAAAGTTGCTTTGGTGCCTCAACCTAACTGGCGCGATGATTTGCGCGATTTCAAAAAAATGGGACGTCCACGTATGTTTTTTGCTGTGTCGGCTGGTAATATGGACTCGATGGTAAATCATTATACTGCCAATAAACGTTTGCGTTCGGATGATGCTTATTCGCCGGACGGAAAACCCAATATGCGACCTGATTATGCTACTATTACCTATTGTAACATTATAAAAAAACTATATCCTGATGTTCCTTTGCTGATTGGGGGTATTGAGGCATCACTGCGCAGGTTTACGCATTACGATTATTGGTCGAATAAATTGATGCCCAGCATACTTGTCGACTCAAAGGCCGATTTGCTGATTTACGGAAACGGAGAGAAACCTTTGCGTGAATTGGTACAACGCTTGAAAGAAGGGAAAACATTTGCAGAGCTCACTGATATTCCGCAGAGTTCTTTTTTGTCGAAAGAAATTCCTGCATCGCCATGGAAAGACATTACACTTGTTCCTCACGAAATTTGCCTGACCGACAAGAAACTTTATGCATCCAATTTCAAACACATAGAGCAGGAATCGAACCGTTTTGAGGCTGACAGGCTTTTGCAAAAAACAGGAAACCGCTGGGTGGTTGTTAATCCTCCTTATGCCCCGTTGAGCGAGAAAGAGCTTGATGCCTCCTTTGATTTGCCTTACACAAGGGTGCCACATCCAAAATATAAAGATAAAAAAATTCCGGCCTACGAAATGATTAAGTTTTCGGTGAATATGCACCGTGGCTGTTTTGGTGGTTGCGCGTTTTGTACTATTTCAGCGCACCAGGGAAAGCATATTGTTTCCCGTTCGAAGGAGTCGATACTGAATGAAGCGCGAAAGATTACGCAAATGAGCGAATTTAAAGGTTATATAAGCGATTTGGGCGGTCCATCGGCCAATATGTATGGATTGAAGGGAATCGACCTCGAAATTTGCAAGAAATGCAAAAAACCTTCGTGTATATATCCTAAGGTATGTTTTAATCTGGATACAGATCACAGTCGGCTTATTGATATTTATCGGTCGGTCGATAGTATTCCGGGTGTGAAAAAATCTTTTGTGGGGAGTGGAATTCGTTACGATTTACTTTTGAGCGATACTAAAAACGAAGAAGCCAATAAAAGTCATGCCGAATATATACGCGAACTGATTACAAATCATGTTTCCGGACGACTTAAAATTGCACCCGAACATACTTCGGATAATGTATTGAACCTGATGCGCAAACCATCGTTCGAGTATTTTGGTAAGTTCAAAACGCAGTTCGAAAGAATCAATCGCGAAGCCGGATTGAATCAGCAACTCATTCCTTACTTCATTTCCAGTCATCCCGGTTGCAAGGGAGAGGACATGGCCGATCTTGCAATTCAGACTAAGAAACTGGATTTTAAGCTGGAACAGGTACAGGATTTTACGCCTACACCAATGACAGTGGCAACCGAAATCTATTACTCAGGCTATCACCCTTATACGCTCGAGCCGGTGTTTACGGCCAAAACCAAAGAAGAAAAACTGGAACAGCGCAAGTTTTTCTTTTGGTACAAGCCAGAATACAAGCAGCAGATTATTCGTGATTTTCAGCGAATGAAACGTCCGGATTTACAGAAAAGACTATTTGGAAAATAAAAGTTATCTGAAATAGACAAATCCCTTAAAAATCATTGATTTTTAAGGGATTTGTTGATTTTTGGTTATTGACCTTCTTTTGATCTGAACGCTTTGATAATTCGTTGAATATAACTATCCCAATCTTCATCTGCCAATCGCTGGTTCTCTGCTAATACACATCCAAATCCTTCGATGATAGCCGTATTGCGTGCAAAATTTTCTTTCAGCAGTACCTTGTCATTTGTTTCCCAAAACTGTGCTTCATCCACTAAATTAAAATCTGATATGTATTGTTTAGATACATAGCGTAATACACCGATAATCATTGCATGCATTTCCGATCCTGCATATTGTGTTTTGGTACTGCACATGCAGAGGAATTTGTTGTAATCAGCGGCCGTAAGTGTTTCCTCTTTTTGTTGGATTTCCAGCTCACCCTGATCGGTAACATTAGCGCTGGATATAACGATTGTTTTTTCCTCTTTGAATTCGCCCCGGCAAAACAATTGCATTATACTGCTCATGCGTCCGTTACTCAGAAAACAAATGGAAACAGGCTCGCTACCTTCAGGAGTAAAATCGATGCCATAAAGTTTGCCATCATGGTGGTCTGAAAGGTTTATTGTCTCATTTACAGGAAATTTTTGTTCATAAATATTGTATTTCCAATTATGAACGCTGGCAATTTCTTCCACCTCATCAATCAGTTGAGGTAGTTTATTCTTGTCGGTTATCCGACCCGAGTAATGAATGGAGACACCCATATTGCTCTCTGATTGTTATCGAAACTTATACTTTATGGTTCGGAGGAAATTCAACTGCATCAACACACCAAAAATCCCATTGATAAGCCATTTGAAATGAACCATTTCCCTTAAATTGCAATTGCTCATGCGAATCAGCTACTTTGGCAATAAAATCACATTCAAAGTCAACCATGCCGCGATGAGCTTCCAGGTCGTACTTCAAGCCGGTAATTTTGAACTTTTTTAGAATAAATGAACTAAATGCATCTCTGAAATGCTTGTGCCAGTCATTTTCGGTTGCATCACCCGATAAAAAAGTTGTATAATACTCATTTGCTTTATCCAGATAGGTTTGCATAAATTCAGTACAATGTTGCCGTATGTCATGTTCATGATTGGGATGAAATTCTTCATAAATGAAGTTCGTCATCATTCCGGGTATATGCATGTCATCAATTTCGTGCTGAAACAATTCTTCCGTAATAAAGCGGTAAAGTTCCGTGTCTGTCACTTCACAAATGCTATCAAGCCCTACCTGATGCTCATTCATTATTTCAAGTAACCGCTCCAGCTCAGTTGAAATTTCTGTGTCATTCAGCTCGTCCAACCTGCGATAGGCAGGAGATTCAATAAACTCATACAAACTTATCTGCTTAACATCTTTCCAATTGTCCTCAAATGCCATAATGTTATCAAGAAACAGACTTTCAATTTCAGGAGGTAATTCAGTGTTTCCGGACATGCCGCCAAAGACAGCTCCATATTCTTCACTTAGTTTCTGCCGCTTTTCCTCATTTTCTTTGCGGAGACGGTTGTTTTTGTCGTCGGGAGATTCTTTTTTCATTGTATTTTTTGTTAATAGAATGATTGGAATGGGAAAGGAGAACTTTTCGCGTTATAATCAACAAGTAGAATGTTTTTTTGTAACACTCTATTGTCGATTTATGATGCAAATATATTGGTTAATTCTAAATTATCAGCTATTTACACGGTTTTTTTTGATGAGAAGGAAATTATTTGAGAATGAATAATTGAAACGTTGAACTGTTGAAGCGTTGAAACGTTGAACTGTTGAAACGTTGAAGCTTTGAAACGTTGAAACTGTTGAACTGTTGAACCGAAACCCGAACCAACGGTCATCGACCAAAGGGAGATAAACCCGAAACTCAGAACCAAGAGCCAAGAACCAAGACAAAAGACTGCTGGTCGCGGGATTAAATGAGAAACACATCCGAAGTGCAAAATCTTCAAATCTTCAAATCTCAAATCACGGAACCCGGAACCCGAAACCCGAAACATTTTTTTGTTTTCAGGAGAAAATTATTCACTATATTTGCTGTGTATAAACCAACCCAATTTATTGTTCTTTAAATTGGATAATCTATAAGATATTTACTTATGAAATCACAAATTCAACTGTTTGATGAAAAGAAAGTTCGTACCGTTTGGGACGAAGAAAATGAAGAATGGTATTTTTCTATAGTGGATGTAGTCGAAGTGTTGACAGACACCGATCGTCCACGTAAATACTGGAACGATCTGAAAAAGAAGCTAAAATTAGAGGGAAGTGAACTGTCCGAAAAAATCGGACAGTTGAAAATGAAAGCTCCCGATGGTAAAATGCGACTAACAGATATTGCAAATACCGATCAGCTTTTCCGACTTATTCAATCCATCCCCTCACCAAAAGCAGAGCCTTTTAAACTGTGGATTGCACAGGTCGCCAAAGAAAGGTTAGACCAAATGCAGGATCCTGAATTATCCATTGAACAGGCCATGATGGACTACAAACGTCTGGGTTACTCTGATAGCTGGATAAATCAACGCCTGAAAAGTATTGAAATCCGCAAAGACCTGACCGACGAATGGAAATCGAGAGGCCTGGAAGAGGGTGTTCAGTTTGCAACGCTTACCGACATTATTTACAAAACATGGGCCGACAAAACAGCCAGGGAGTACAAACAGTATAAGGGTCTGAAGAAAGAGAACCTGCGCGACAATATGACAAATGCCGAACTGGTACTGAATATGCTGGCTGAACTTTCCACAAAGCAAATATCGGAAGCAGGTAATCCTGAAACTATGGAAGAACATGCACAGGTAGCTAAAAGGGGAGGCGAAATTGCACTTAATGCCCGTCTGGAACTGGAGGCTAAAACAGGCAAAAAGGTGGTTTCTCCTTTGAGTGCAAAGAAAGGACTTTTAAGTCCCGGCAAAAAAACAAATTGATTGATTTTTTAATACTACCACACCAGTAATCCGTTTCGATTTATCGAAATATCCGTTTTTGAAATCAGTTATAATATTTTTCAGCGTCCATTTGCTTTATCCGCTTCTCCCGTTGAGACGGGATGGTGAAATACTCCGTCCGCGTTTGTATTTCCCTTGGAGTACTGTTTGCGTTCCTTTACATTCAATTGCCCCAAACCCCTAAAGGGGCTTTTGCCTCAGCTCTTATGTCGGATACATCTTATAAATAGCACGCCCTGACGCGAGACCCGGAACTCAAAACTATGAAACCCTGAAACCCTGAAACTTTGAAACAGGAATAAAGAACAAAGAATAAAGATCAAAGACAAAAGCCTTCTGTGTTAATCTGTGTAATCTGTGGATAATCTTCAAATCTCAAAACTCATATCTCAAAACTCATAACTCAAAACCTTGCTTCACCTCTCCTGTACCTCTTTTAGTTCTGATATAAAACGCATATAAAATAGATATAAGTCACATATAAAACAGATATAAAATACACTATAATTCTATTTTATATACTATTTATT